>DASTQT010000208.1:0-2390 GCA_035761605.1 Agromyces sp.
TGGGTCGCGCGGTGGCGCCCCGGCGGCACGGATGCCGCGTCGCTCGCTGCCGCACCGCGCGTCGACTTCGACCGCCGCGACGACCTGCAGGGCGAGTACCTGCGAATGCGGGCGGCGGATGACGCGGAGTCGCCGCGGCACTACGTGCCAGCGTCCAACGACTTCGCCACCGCGATCAAGCTCGGGCTCGGGTGGGGACTGCTGCCCGGGTTCCAGTCCGACGACGAGCTCGCCGACGGGAGGCTCGTCGCGCTCGGCGGCCCGCCGGTCGACGTGCCGCTGTACTGGCAGCAGTGGAACCTCGGTTCGCCGCTGCTCGACGCGATCGCCGACGGCATCACGCGCGACGCGCGCCACGCCCTGCGACACGCGGGGGTCGAGTACGACGGCTAGAGGTTCTGGCCGATGTCCCAGAGGCGGTCGGGGCGGCCGTCGATCGCCTCGGAGACCGCGAGCGCCTGGTCGTCGGAGAGCGAGGCCACGTAGTCCATGACACCCCGGCCCACCCCGAACGGCCGCACCTCGTCGGCCTCGGGCACCGGAATCCCCTCGGGCCGGGCCGTGCGGAGCTGCGCGTAGCCGTCAGTGGCGATCTCGACCAGCTCGCGGAGGCGCTGCGGCACGCGGTCGCGGTCCTCCTCGTCGCGGATCCACGCCGTGAGGCCCTTCACCGCGCGGGTCAGCACCCGGCTGAGCCCGCGCTGGTACATCACGATGTCGGACCGGTCGAGGATGAAGTGCCGGTGCACGAACTTCAGGATCTCGACCTCGTGCCACGCGAGGACGTCGAGGGTCACGAGCCCCGCCCGCACGACGCCCTCGGGCGTCGGGACGACGGAGGACTGCAGGTGCGTGATCCACCGGTTGGTGAACGACGACAGCAATCGCTCGGACGCGATCGAGCCGTCGAACGGGCTGGCGAGCAGGCCGTCGACGAGATCGTCGGCCACGACGCCCACCGCGGTGCGGAACGCCTCGTCGTCGGCGATCCACGGGTCGCTCGCGATGATCTTGCGCCGGAGCGACTCGAGCGCGCTGCCGGCCGGCGCCGTCCGCCCGAGGAGCGCCCCGTCGTCGAGCGCGGCCAGCTGCACGCTCGACTCGATCCAGCCGCGGAACTCACGCGCCACCGCACCCTGGCTGAGCAGCCCGGCGCGGTAGAAGTCGTCGACGTCGTGGATCGAGTACGCGATGTCGTCGGCGATGTCCATGATCGAGCACTCGAGCGACTGCCGCAGCGGGGGATGTCCGCGGCGGGCGTCGTCGAGGTCGGCCGCGTCGATGCCGTAGGCCGAGTACTTCGGCACCTGCACGCCGTCGGGCGTGCGGCGGAGGCCTCGCGGCAGCGGGCCGTCGCCCATCGCGTGGACGTCGAGGTAGCGGGTCCACGGGTACTTCGCGACCGCGGTGCGCACGGCGGCCGTGAGGTTGAGCCCGAGCGGCGCGACCTCGCTCACGTCGAGCGTGGCGATGATCCGGTAGCTCTGCGCGTTGCCCTCGAACCCGTCGGAGAGCCCCAGCGTCTCGCGGGCCAGCCGGTCGAGCACGCGCTCGCCGAGGTGCCCGAACGGCGGGTGCCCGAGGTCGTGCGCGCTGGCCGCGGCCTGCACGACCACGGCGTCGCAGCCGTGCTCGAGTGCGAGCGCACGGGCCGGCGACGAGGCATCCGTCAGCGAGACCGCGATCGCGCGCGCGACCGCCGTCACCTTGATCGAGTGGGTGAGGCGGTTGTGGATGAGCGGCCCGGCGCCCGGCTGGGCGATCACCTGCGTGACCGCGGAGAGCCGCGAGAAGTATGGAGAGAACCGGATCCGCTCGAGGTCGAGGCGGAACTGCGAGTGCTCGCCGATGACGTCGGCGCTGCTGCGCGGTTCGTGCACTCGGCGCGCAGCGCGATCCACGGGCACGCTCCCGGTCAGGCGAACAGGCGCTGCAGGCGCTGCACGCCCTCGAGCAGCGGCGCGTCGCCGAGCGCGTAGCTGAAGCGCAGGAAGCCGCTCGGGCCGAACGCCTCACCGGGCACGGCCGCGACGTCGGCCTGCTCGAGCATCAGGTCTGCGAGCTCGAGCGACGTCGTCGGGGTGACGCCGCCCCACTCGCGGCCGAGCAGCCCCGAGACATCCGGGTACACGTAGAAGGCGCCCTCGGGAACCGGCACCGTGACGCCGTCGATCTTCGACAGCTCGGCGACGATCGTGCGCCGGCGGCGGTCGAACGCGCGGCGCATCTCCTCGACGGCGTCCTGCGGACCCGTGAGCGCCGCGATCGCCGCCCGCTGCGAGATGTTCGACACGTTCGACGACAGGTGCGACTGCAGGTTCGCGGCGCCCTTGATGACGTCGGCCGGGCCGACCATCCAGCCGAGGCGCCATCCGGTCATCGCGTAGGTC
>DASTQT010000209.1:0-4680 GCA_035761605.1 Agromyces sp.
TCGTCCTGTGCGGCGTCGCCGCGCGCGCGAAGGATGATGACCTCGCTCGCGCCCGCGTCGCCGCCGACGCGGATCTCCGCGTCGATCCGGCTCTCGTCGGCGGGGGCATCGTCCTCGTCCTCCGTCGAGACGACGATGACCCGCATCGGGTGCTCGCGTGACGCGTCGTTCGCCGCCTCGATCGCCTCCTCCTCGCCCTCGTGCGTGGTCGCGATCACAAGCGTGAGCACACGTCCGAGGGCGACGACGCCGCCCTCCTCGCGGATCTTCACGAGGGTCTTCGACACCTGGCTGGTCGTGGTGTCGGGCAGTTCGACGATCATGGGCGCCTCCAGGTGCGTCCGTCGCGGGCGAGGAGCTCGTCAGCCGAGTCCGGGCCCCACGAGCCGGGCCGGTACTGCTCGGGCCGGCCCTGCGTGGCCCAGAACTCCTCGATGGGGTCGAGGATCTTCCAGGAGAGCTCGACCTCCTCCTGTCGGGGGAAGAGCGGCGGGTCGCCGAGGAGCACGTCGAGGATGAGTCGCTCGTATGCCTCGGGGCTCGCCTCGGTGAAGGCGTGGCCGTAGCCGAAGTCCATGGTGACGTCGCGCACCTGCATGCCGGCGCCCGGCACCTTGGACCCGAACCGGATGGTGACGCCCTCGTCGGGCTGGACCCGGATGACGAGGGCGTTCTGCCCGAGCTGCGAGGTCTGGCTGTCGGCGAACACCTGCTGCGGCGCCCGCTTGAACACCACGGCGATCTCGGTCACGCGTCGGCCGAGCCGCTTGCCCGCCCGGAGGTAGAACGGCACGCCGGCCCAGCGGCGGGTGCCGATGAGCAGCTTCATGGCCGCGTAGGTCTCCGTCGTCGACTCGGGGTTCATCCCGTCCTCGTCGAGGAAGCCGATCACCTTCTCGCCGCCCTGCCAGCCGCCGGAGTACTGCCCGCGGGCCGTGGCGGTCGCCAGGTCGTCGGGCAGTCGCACCGCGCGCAGGATCTTCTCCTTCTCGGCGCGCAGGTCCGCGGCGTCGAACGAGATCGGCTCCTCCATCGCGGTGAGCGCGAGCAGCTGCAGCAGGTGGTTCTGGATGACGTCGCGCGCCGCGCCGATGCCGTCGTAGTAGCCGGCCCGGCCGCCCACGCCGATGTCCTCGGCCATCGTGATCTGCACGTGATCGACGAAGTTCGCGTTCCAGATCGGCTCGTACAGCTGGTTCGCGAATCGCAGCGCGAGGATGTTCTGGACCGTCTCCTTGCCGAGGTAGTGGTCGATCCGGAACACCGAGTCGGGCGGGAACACCGACGCGACCACGTCGTTCAGCTCGATCGCCGTCTTCAGGTCGGACCCGAAGGGCTTCTCGATGACGACGCGTCGCCACTGTCCGTCCTTCTGCTGCGTCAGCCCGGAGCGCTTGAGCTGCTCGGTGACGATCGGGAACGACTTCGGGGGGATCGACAGGTAGAAGGCGTGGTTGCCCATGGTGCCGCGTTCGCGGTCCAGTTCCTGCACGGTCCGCCGCAGGCGGTCGAACGCCGCGTCGTCGTCGAAGGCACCGGGGACGAAGCGGATGCCGCGGGAGAGCTGTTGCCACACGTCCTCGCGGAACTCGGTGCGGGCGTACTGCTTCACCGAGTCGTGGACGACCTCCTCGAAGTCCTCGTTCTCCCAGTCGCGGCGCGCGAAGCCCACGAGCGCGAAGCCCGGGGGCAGGAGTCCCCGGTTCGCGAGGTCGTAGACCGCAGGCATGAGCTTCTTGCGCGACAGATCGCCGGTGACGCCGAAGATGATGAGGCTCGACGGGCCGGCGATCCGGTTCAGGCGGTAATCCTTCGGCGAACGCAGCGGGTTGTGCGTCGCCGTGATCTCGACCGGATGCATGTGCGCTCCCGGGGATCAGCCGATCGCGGAGCGCAACGACCGGAGGTCGGCGCTCGGATCGGTCAGGGTGAGCGTGAGCACCGGACGTCCGTGCTCGGCGAGCACGGACGCGTCGCCGGAGGCCTGCGCGGCGATGAGCTCGCCGAACGTGAACGGCCGCTCGGGGATCGCGAGGTCGTCGCCGGAGCGCTGCACGAGCTGGAGGAACACGCCGTGCGCGGGACCGCCCTTGTGGTACTGGCCGGTCGAGTGCAGGAAGCGGGGTCCCCAGCCGAAGGTGACCGGGCGGCCGCTGCGTGCGGCGAGCAGGTCGCGGAGCTCCTCGATCTCGGGGTGCGCGACGCGGTCGACGTAGGCCTGGACCGAGATGTACCCGTCGGCCGGCACCTCCTCCAGCAGCACCTCGATCGCCGAGGTGAGGTCGCTCGCCGCGCCGATGACGTCGGGCGTGCCGCGGACCTCGATGCCGTCGGTCACGAACGCGGCGGGAGCCGGCTCGGGACGCGCGTCGAGGAGGCCGCGGGCGGCGATCTTCGCCGACTCGACGTCGGGCTGGTCGAACGGGTTGATGCCGAGGATCCGGCCGGCGACGGCGGTGGCGTACTCCCACACGAGCAGCTGGGCGCCGAGCGTGCCGGAGACGCGGATCTCGCCGTCGGTGCCGTCGACGAAGAGGTGCGTGCCGGCGTCGTCGACGAGGCGCACCACTTGCACGTCGGCCGCGACGTCCGTCAGCTCGGGCGCGTCGGGGCCGAGGACGACGGGCAGGATGCCGGTGCCCTCCTTGCCCGTGGACTCGGCGATGAGCTGCTCGGCCCAGTCGGCGAAGCCGACGATGTGCGTGCCGTCGGCGACGATCGCGAGCTTGTCACGGCGGGGCTCGGTCGCTGCGATCGCGGCGCCGAGCACGAGGCCCGGGTTCGCCTCGGAGTCGACCGCGAGCGCGAGCTCGATCGACTCGGCCTCGCGGAGCAGCTCGTCGAGGTCGACGCCCGCGAGCCCGGACGGCACGAGGCCGAACGCGGTGAGCGCCGAGTAGCGGCCGCCGACGGTCGGGTCGGCGTTGAAGACCCGGTAGCCCGCGGCGCGCGCGGACTCGTCGAGCGGGGAGCCCGGGTCGGTCACGATGACGATGCGCGTGGCCGGGTCGATGCCGGCGTCGCGGAACGCCTGCTCGTACGCACGGCGCTGCGAGTCGGTCTCGACGGTCGAACCGGACTTCGAGGACACGACGAGCGCGCTGCGCTCGAGGCGGTCGGCGAGGGCCGCCCCGACCTGGCCGGGCTCGGTCGAGTCGAGCACCGTGAGGTGCGCGCGCGCCGTGCGGGTGATCACCTCGGGTGCGAGGGACGAGCCGCCCATGCCGGCGAGCACGATGTGGTCGACGCCCGCGGCGCGGAGCTCGTCGCGCAGTGCGGCGATCTCGGGCAGCAGCGGCCTGGAGACCGCGACGGCCTCGGTCCAGCCGAGGCGCTTCGACGATTCGGCCTCGGCCTCGGGGCCCCAGAGCGTCGCGTCGAGCGCGGTGATGCGGGAGGCGACGTCGTCGGCGACGAGCTGCGGGACGACGCGGCGGACCGCGTCGGCGGCGGGGCCGCTCACGGAGATGCGGAAGCTCATCGTGCCGCCTCCAGCGCGCCGCGGACCGTCTCCAGCAGCTCCTTCCACGACACGATGAACTTGTCGACGCCCTCGCGCTCGAGCAGCAGGGTCACGTCGTCGTAGTCGACGCCCACCGACGCGAGCGCGTCGAGCACGCGGCCGGCGTCGGCGTACGCGCCGGTCACCGTGTCGCCCTCGATCACGCCGTGGTCGAAGGTGGCCTCGAGCGTCTTCTCGGGCATCGTGTTCACGACGCCGCGTGCGACGAGCTCGGTCACGTACAGCGTGTCGGGCAGCGACGGGTCCTTGACTCCGGTCGACGCCCACAGCGGACGCTGGCGGTTCGCGCCGGCGTCGAGCAGGGTCACGGCGCGCGGGCTCGCGAACTGCTGCTCGTAGAGCTCGTACGCGAGGCGCGCGTTCGCGACGCCGGCCTTGCTCTTGAGGGCGGTCGCCTCGGGGGTGCCGATCGCCACGAGTCGCTTGTCGATCTCGGTGTCGACGCGCGAGACGAAGAACGACGCGACCGAGTGGATGGTCGACAGGTCGTGCCCGGCGGCCTTCGCCTGCTCGAGGCCGGCGAGGTACGCGTCGATGACCTCGCGGTAGCGGTCGAGGCTGAAGATCAGCGTGACGTTGACGCTGATGCCGGCGCCGATGACGGCCGTGATCGCGGGAAGGCCCTCGCGCGTGGCGGGGATCTTGATCATGACGTTCGGACGGTCGACCTTCTCCCACAGGCGGTGCGCCTCGGCGATGGTCGCGTCGGTGTCGTTCGCCAGGTCGGGGGAGACCTCGATCGACACGCGGCCGTCGTAGCCGTCGGTGCGGTCGTAGACCGGCAGGAAGTGGTCGGCTGCGTCGCGGACGTCGTCGGTGGTGATCTCGAAGACCGCTCGGTCGACGTCGGCGCCGTCGGCGGCGAGCGCGTGCAGCTGCTCGCGGTACGACTCGCCGTCGGTGAGGGCCGTCGCGAAGATCGTCGGGTTCGTGGTGACGCCGACGACGTCGCGCTCGGCGATCAGTCGCTCGAGGCCGCCCGAGGCGATGCGCTGGCGCGACAGGTCGTCGAGCCAGATGCTCACGCCGGCCTGCGACAGGGCGGCGGTGGGGGTGTTGGTGCTCATGACAGTGGTCTCCTTCATGCTCGGACTCACGCGGAGGCGAGCGATTCCTTCGCGGCGGCGACGACGGCCTCGGCCGTGATCCCGAACTCG
>DASTQT010000210.1:0-8092 GCA_035761605.1 Agromyces sp.
GCCGTCGCCGTCGACGTCGCCGACCGACGCGTCGTTGGCGGAGTACGTGTACGGCTCGCCCGCCTCACCCCAGATCACGCCGGGCGGCGTCACGCCGTCGGCGGGCTTCTGCAGCGGAAGGTCGTAGTAGCCCTGGGCCCAGGCGGATGTCGCGGCGCTCGCCTCGAGCACGACGCCGTTGACGATCGGCGCCACGGCGTACTCGGCCGCGGCCGTGCCGTCGGCGTCGGCGAAGTTCGTGCTGTCGGTCACGGTGGCGATGCGCTCGCCCTCGCGGTAGACCGCGAAGTCGGGCCCGGCGAGGCCGGTGTCGGTCGAGCCGGTCGCCTCGGAGGCGAGCAGGCGCCAGCTGAGGAAGACGCCCTCGCCGGTGGAGACCGCGACGAGGCCGCGATCGAGCGCCTCGAGTTGCGGGGTGCCGGCCGGCGGGCCGGCGTCGGGCGGGGCCGCGGTCGCAGGCTGGGCGACCCCGGCGATCAGGCAGCCGGCGGCGGCGACCGCCAGCGCAGCGCGGAACGGATGGTGTCCGAGATTCATCGTCGAATCGCTCTCTGGGCGAAGGGGCCCGTCGGTGGGATAGCGCTTTCCGTGCCCGGCCGAGGCTACCCCCGTCCGGGGGCCGGGTCAAGCCCCGCTCCCGATCGTCCTCCGACGGGGCCGCCCGGTCTCGGACGGCGGATATACGATCCGGCGCGCCGGCGACGAGCTGCGAACCGCGGCGCGCCGGATCGGATATCCGCCGGAATGGACGCGAGTAGGGTGGGGCCGATGCCGACGACCCCGAGTCCCGCGATCGAGGACTACCTCAAGACGGTGTACGCCCACACCGAGTGGCAGCCCGACCCCATCACGCCGTCGGGCCTCGCCGCGGCGCTCGGCGTCGCGCCCTCGTCGGTCACCGAGATGGTCAAGAAGATGGCCGCACAGGGCCTCGTGCAGCACGTGCCCTACGGCGCGATCCGGCTGACCGAGGCCGGCCGCGCGCGCGCCCTCGCGGTCGTGCGACGGCACCGCCTCATCGAGACCTGGCTCGTGCGCGAGATGGGCTACGCGTGGGACGAGGTGCACGACGAGGCCGAGGTCCTCGAGCACTCCGTCTCCGACCGGCTGCTCGAGGCCATCGACGCCCGGCTCGGCCGGCCGGTCCGCGACCCGCACGGCGACGCGATCCCCGCCGCCGACGGCACGCTCGTGAGCGAGCCAGCCGTGCGGCTCGACGAGGCCGCGGTCGGGCACGTCGGCCGGGTCATCCGCATCAGCGACCGCGACCCCGCCGTGCTCCGCGAGCTCGACGGAGCGGGCGTCGGCCCCGGCAGCGAACTGCGCGTGACGGATGGCGCGGACGCGACATCCGTCACCGTGCTCGTCGACGGCACGACGCGTGCCATCGCGCGCGACGCCGCCGCGGGCATCTGGGTCTCCGCCTGAGCCGTCAGCGAACGCTCAGCCGAAACCCTCCCACTCGCGCGCTGCGTCGGCGAGGATGAGGGGATGGGCCACGCGGGCGAGAAGATCACTCCCGAACTCACCGATGCGCAATGGGACCGATTGCGCGGCTACGGCACGCCGCAGCAGACCGAGGCGGGCGACGTGCTGTTCCGCGCGGGCGACCGGCGGTACGACCTCATCCTCGTCGAGACCGGCGAGGTCGAGGTCGTGCGGGAGGCGCTCTGGTGGACCGATGAGGCGCGACTCGCGGCGCTCGGCCCCCGCACCTTCGTCGGCGAGCTCGGGCTGCTGAACGGCCAGCGCGCGTTCCTCACGGCGCGCGTCACGGAGCCGGGCCGCATCCTGCGCATCGACCACGACGCGCTCCAGCGGATGATGGCCGAGGACGACGAGCTGTGCGACCTCATGCTGCGCACGCTCTGGGCACGGCGCGAGATGCTCCGGCACGGGCCCGCCGCCTGGACGCTCAAGATCGTCGGGTCGTCGCGCTCCGCGGAGTCCACGGCGCTGCGGCGGTACGCCGAACGGCTCGAGCTCGTGCACACGTGGGTCGACGTCGACGACCCCGGGCTCACCCACGACGTGTGGTCGCACGGCTACACGCGCGCCGACATCCCGGTCGCGATCGTGCAGGGCGAGATCGTGCGCAACGCCACGCCGGGCCAGGTCGCGGAGATGCTCGGGCTCGCGTACACGGCCGAGGACGACGTCGAGTTCGACCTCGCGGTCGTGGGCGCCGGCCCCGCGGGCCTCGCAGCGGCGATCTACGGGGCCTCCGAGGGGCTGCGCACGGTGCTGCTCGACGCCGTCGCGCCCGGAGGCCAGTCGGCGACGACGTCGCGCATCGAGAACTACCTCGGCTTCCCGTTCGGCGTGAGCGGCGACGCACTGACCTCGCAGGCCTCGCTGCAGGCGTTCAAGTTCGGCGTCCGCATCGCGGCGCCGTGCCCGGTCGTCCGGCTGGACGCCGACTCCGGCGTGCACCGCCTGCTCCTCGCCGACGGCACGATCGTGCGGGCCAGGGCCGTGGTCGTGACCACCGGCGTCGCCTACCGCGGGCTGCCGCTCGAGCGATGGGACGACTTCGAGGGCGCAGGGATCCACCACGCGGCCTCGGAGCTGGAGCTCCGGCAGGTCGCCGGATCCGACGTGGTCGTGATCGGCGGGGCGAACTCGGCCGGGCAGGCGGCGCTCGCGCTCGCCGGGAAGGCGTGCCGCGTGCGCCTCGTCGTCCGTTCGGGCGACCTGTCGGAACGGATGTCGAGCTACCTCGTCGACCGGATCCGCGAGGACTCCCGCATCGACGTGCGGACCGGCACCGAGGTGGTCGGCCTGCACGGCGACGACCGGCTCGATCGCGTCACGCTCCACGGTGCCGACGACGAGACCGTCGACTGCGCGGGCCTCTTCTGCTTCATCGGCGCCGTGCCCGCCACGGACTGGCTCGTCGAGCTCGAGCGCGACGAGGACGGGTTCGTGCACACCGGCGCCGACGTCGTCGGGGTCGGCGACGCGTGGCGCGACCTCGGCCGGATGCCGCTGCCGTTCGAGACGTCGGTGCCCCGCGTCTTCGCCGCGGGCGACGTGCGCCGCGGCTCGATGAAGCGCGTGGCCGCCGCGGTCGGCGAGGGCTCGAGCGCGGTCGCCTCGGTGCATCGCGCGCTCGCGGCGCTGGAGGTGTTCGCATGACGGAGCCCGCCCCGCCGCCGTCGGGCACGGGCTGCGTGGAGTGCCTCGAGCGCGAGGACGGCTGGTGGTTCCACCTCCGCCGCTGCGTCGAGTGCGGGCACGTCGGGTGCTGCGACGCCTCGCTCGGCCAGCACGCGAGCAAGCACGCGGCCGCCGCCGGCCATCCGGTCGCCGCCTCGTTCGAGCCCGGCGAGGAGTGGTTCTGGGACTACGCCGCAGGCACGGCCGCCCCGCGCGTCCCGTTGTCGCCGCCCCGCTGGCGGCCCGAGGACCAGCCGGCGCCCGGGCCCGAGGGGCGCGTGCCCGAGAACTGGCGGTCGCTGCTGCACCGCCCGGAGGGGTGAGCTCGCGCACGGTCACCCCGATGAGCGCGGCCGTCGCGCCGCGTACCTGCGCGGCATCCGCCGTTCATCGGACCGTGATCTGGGCACCCTAGGCTGGGGCGCATGGCGAAACGTGACGAGGTCGAGGCCTGGCTGACCGACATGGACGGCGTGCTCGTGCACGAGAACCACGCCCTCCCCGGCTCGACCGAGCTGCTGCAGCAGTGGGAGGACGCCGGCACGCCCTACCTCGTGCTCACCAACAACTCGATCTTCACCGCGCGCGACCTGTCGGCCCGGCTGCGCGCGTCGGGCCTCAACGTGCCCGAGGAGCGCATCTGGACCTCCGCGCTCGCCACGGCCGACTTCCTCAAGCAACAGCTGCCGGGCGGCACGGCGTTCGTCATCGGCGAGGCCGGCATCCTGACGGCCCTGCACGACGCCGGCTTCGTGATGACCGAGACGAACCCCGACTTCGTGGTCGTCGGCGAGACCCGCAACTACTCGTTCGAGGCGATCACGAAGGCGATCCGCCTGATCGGCAACGGCGCCCGGTTCATCGTCACCAACCCCGACGCCACGGGGCCGAGCGCCGAGGGCCCGCTCCCGGCGACCGGCGCGATCGCCGCCCTCATCACGAAGGCGACGGGCAAGGACCCGTACGTGGTCGGCAAGCCGAACCCCATGATGTTCCGCTCGGCGCTCAACAAGATCGGCGCGCACTCCGAGCACACCGCGATGATCGGCGACCGCATGGACACCGACATCGTCGCGGGCATCGAGGCCGGCCTGCACACCGTCCTCGTGCTCACGGGCATCAGCGACCAGGCCGAGATCGAGAAGTACCCCTTCCGGCCCGACGAGATCCTCTCGGGCGTGTCCGAGCTCGTCGTGGGCGAGCCGGTCGAGACCGAGCTGTAGCGGTACCCGGCAGGGTCCCGCCGAGTGGTGCTGCCCGCACCCCCGGACCCCTGCGGCGCCGACGGGACGGCTCGCTGCGGAATACAGTGAGGCATGCGCTACGAACACGACGGGGCGAGCCCGACGATCGATCCGACGGCCGTGATCGCCTCGAGTGCGGTGATCAGCGGCGAAGTGACCATCGAGGCCGGCGTGCAGGTGCTGCACGGGGCGGTCATCACCGCGGAGGGCGGACGCGTCGTCATCGGTGCGGATTCGATCATCATGGAGAACGCGGTCGTGCGGGGAGTGAAGGGCGATCCCGCCGTCGTGGGCGACCACTGCCTCATCGGCCCCGGTGCGTCGATCTCCGGCGCCCGCATCGAGCCGGAGACCTTCATCGCGACCGGCTCGCGCATCTTCAACGGCGCCCGCATCGGTCGCGGCAGCGAAGTGCGCATCAACGCCGTCGTCCACCTTCGCACCGAACTCGAGCCCGGCACCGTCGTGCCCATCGGCTGGGTCGCCGTGGGCCGCCCGGCGCAGATCTTCTCGCCGGACCGTCACGACGAGATCTGGGCGGTGCAGCGCGAGCTCGACTTCCCCGAATACGTCTTCGGCCTCGACCGGGACACGCCCGATCTCATGGTGCAGCTGACCGAGCGCTACGGCAGGCGCCTGGCGTCGCACGCGTCCGATCGGGAGCTGCCCGACTGATGCGGCGGTGAAGCGGATGACGCGGCCGAGCGCCCCCGGCGCCGCTCGACCTGCTCAGCTCCAGGGCAGGTCGAACTCCCGGCCCGCATCCCACGGCTCGGTCCAGCCGAGCCGGTCGAACAGGGCGTCGAGCACGAGCGCGGTGAAGCCCCACACGATCCGCTCCTCGCCGCCGGCGGTCACGGCGAAGCCGGGGCCGCGCCATTCCCTGTCGTCGCGGCGCAGCACGGTGGTCCGCCGGTTCTCCGGGTCGAGCAGGTCGGCGACGGGCGTGCGGAACACGGCCGACGACTCCGCCCGGTCGACCGGCGCGACCGGCGTCGGCGCGGCCCACCAGCCCAGCACGGGCGTCACGAGGTGCTTGGAGTAGGCGAGCGGGATCTCCTCGAGCGTGCCGAGCACCTCGACGCCCGCGGGGTCCAGGCCGGTCTCCTCCTGCGCCTCCCGCAGTGCCGCGGCGACCGGTCCGTCCTCGCCGTCGTCGACCCGGCCGCCCGGGAAGGCGATCTGGCCCGCGTGCGAGCGCAGCGTCGTGGCCCGCGCGAGCAGCAGCACGTCGAGGTCGCGCGAGACGGCGGATGCCTGCGCCGCATGGTCGCTCGGGAGGTGATCGAGCACGCCGAAGAGCACGAGCACTGCGGCGGGCCGCGCGTCGTCTCCCGCGGGCTCGCGAACGCCGCGCCAGAGGTCGCGCGCGCCCTCGTCGCCCACGAGCGCGGCGAGCTGCGCCCGCGCCGATGCGGGCGCGTCATCGCGAGGAGTCACCCGTCGAGGGTAACCCCGACTCGGTGCCGGCGCGGCTACGGACGGTCCTCGGGATTCCGCGGCTCGTCCGGCTCGTCCGCCGCGTTCGGCGCCTCGTGCCGTTCCCGCTCGTCGGCCTCGTACGGCTCGTACGGCTCGTCCGGCTCCTCGGGGCGCGGGCGCTGCGACCAGTGGCGCTCGTGCAGGAACACCCGCGTCACGATGAAGAGGCCGAGGATGACGGCCCCTCCGACCCAGAACGTCCAGTCCATTCGCGCGGCGCCCCTCAGGCCAGCCGGCCGTAGGCCAGTTCGACGCCCGCCCAGAACCGCTCGACGTCGAGGCCGACCGCGACATGCGCGTTCGGCTCGCGCGCGAGCATGCCGTCGAGGTCGACGCTCGTCGCGCCGACCGTCTCGGTTCCGACGAGCTCGACGTCGAGGCGCGTGTGCACGACCTCGACCGCGTCGGGGTCCGCGAGCACGGCGACCGCGACGGGGTCGTGCAGCGGGCCGTCGGGCATCCCGAACACCTCGTCGTTGGTGCGGCAGAAGAACTCGAGCAGCTCGTCGCCGAATGCCGCGGTGCGGTTCCCCACCGCGGCGAGACGCTCGCGCACCCGGCTCGTCAGCAGCGCGCGGTGCGTGACGTTCAGCCCGACCATCGTGAAGCGGACGCCGCTGCGCAGGACGAGGTCGAGCGCCTCGGGGTCGACCCACGCGTTGAACTCGGCGTAGGGGGTGACGTTGCCGCGCTCGGTCGAGCCGCCCATCCACACGATCTCGCGCACCCGGTCGGCGAGTTCCGGGCGGTCGCGCAGGAACACGGCGACATTCGTGATCGGACCGGTCGCGATGATCGCGACGGGCTCGGATGCCGCGGCGAGCGTGTCGGCGATGAGCTCCGTCGCCGACCGCGCGTCCAGGCGCACGGGCGCCGCCACCGCGTCGGGATCCTCGGGGTCGGGCAGCTCGGGCCCGCCGAGGCCGTTCTCGCCGTGGATCCACTCCGCCGTCGACAGCTCTCGCACGAGCGGCCCGGGTGCGCCCGCCGCCACGGGCACGCCCGCGACGCCCGCGACCGCGAGCGCGACGCGCGCATTGCGGCTCGTGTGCTCCAGCGGCACGTTGCCGCCCACCGTCGTCACGGCCAGCAGCTCGAGCGCCGGATGTCCGGCGGCGAACCACAGCGCCATGACGTCGTCGTGGCCGGGGTCGCAGTCGACGATCACGGGAACGGTCACGAGGCCTCCATCCGGTGGGCGAGCTCGAGCACGGTGTCGCGCGCGGCGTAGGAGTCGACCGTTCCGCGGCCCTGCACCGCGAGCGCGCCCGCGGCGACGGCCGCCCGCACCGCATCGGGCAGGGTGCGACCCTCGGCGAGCATCGCGGCGAGCGTGCCGGTCGCGGCGTCGCCGGCGCCGGTCGTGTCGACGGCCGCGACCACGGGCGCCGCGAGCGCCCACGACCCGTCGGCGTCGGCGGCGACGGCTCCCCGCGCACCGAGCGTGACGACGACCGAACGGGCCAGATCGCCGACGACGGATGCCGCGGCATCCCGCCACGCCGCGGCGGGCGCGTCGTCGGGCAGCGCGACGCCGAGGCCGAGCGTGCGCGCCTCGTGCACGTTGAGGACGAGCGGATCGGCGACCGCGAGCGCCTCGCGCGCGACCGCGACGGGCGGCGCGAGGTTGAGCACGAACCGCACGCCCGCGGCGTCGCACGCGGCGGCGCACGCCTCGATCGTGGGCACTGGCAGCTCGCCCTGCGTCAGGACGGCGGCCGCGGCGGCGATGCGTCCCGCCTCCTCCGCGACGACCTCCGCGCCGAAGGACGCGTTCGCGCCCGCCGTCACGACGATGGTGTTCTCACCCGTGCCGGACACGGTGATCTGCGCGATGCCTGTGGGCTCGCCGGCGACGGCGGTCACGCCATCCGTCGACAGGCCGAACCCGGCGAACGCCCGCAAGGGGACCTCGGCGTTGGCGTCGTCGCCGACGCGCGCGACCAGCTGGACCGACGCGCCCGACAGGTGCGCCGCGACCGCCTGGTTCGCGCCCTTGCCGCCGAGCGCCACGCGGAACGCGTGCGAGTGCACGGTCTCGCCCGGACGGGGGAACTCGCGGACGTAGCTGGTCGCGTCGACGTTCACCGACCCGAACACGACCACAGTGCCGTGCGACCGCGCCTCTGGCACGTCAGGCCTGCGGGCCGGCGCCCTGCACGCCCACCGCGAGCGGCTCGCCGCTCGCCCGGTTCACGAAGCAGTAG
>DASTQT010000211.1:0-3129 GCA_035761605.1 Agromyces sp.
CCTGGACGCGCACGATGCGCGCGAGCGTGCCCCCGTCGCCCGAGGTGTCGCCGACGAGGTCGACCCGATCGCCGGTGACCACGGACTTGCGCCGCAGCTCGCTCGCGCGTGCCGCCGTGATCTCGTGCTCGTCGGGACCGCCCTCGTCGACGATCACGGCGTAGCGGCCGCGGTCGACGCCGAACACGATGCCCGTCACGGCGTCGGCGTGCTCCGGCCGGACCTTGGTCCGGGGCCGGCTGCCGCGGCGGTTGGGGCGGACTCGGACGTCGGACTCGTCGTACTCGTCGTACTCGGGCTCGTCCTCGTCGTCGTCCGTGTCCCACCAGCTCATCCGAGCATCCGCTCCCAGAGCTCGGTGAACTGGGGGAGCGTCTTGGAGGTCGAGCCGATGTCGTCGACGACGACGCCCTCGACCGCGAGCCCGACGATCGCGCCGGTGGTGGCCATGCGGTGATCGGCATAGGCCTTCCACGCACCGCCGTGCAGCGGTGCCGGCTCGATGCGCAGGCCGTCGTCGAGCTCGGTGACGCGCCCGCCGAGGCCGTTCAGCTCGGCCGCGAGCGCCGCGAGGCGGTCGGTCTCGTGGTGGCGGATGTGCCCGATGCCGGTGATCGTGCTCGGCTCGTCGGCGAACGCCGCGAGCGCGACGAGGTTCGGGACGAGTTCGCCCGCCTCGGACAGGTCGAGGTCGACACCGCGGATGCCGCGGCTCCCGTCGGCGCGGGACGCCGGTGCGTGCACGGTGAGCCGGTCGCCGTCGCGCTCGACGCGTGCTCCGAAACGCGGCAGGAGCTCGGCCAGTCGCGCGCCGACCTGCGTGGTCTGCGACGGCCAGCCGGTGATCGTGACCGAGCCGCCCGCGACGAGCGCCGCGACGAGGAACGGCGCGGCGTTGGACAGGTCGGGCTCGATGTCGACGTCGCGTGCGGCGATCGGGCCCGGCGCGACGCGCCAGCGGCCGACGGCCGGCTGCTCGACCTCGACCCCGCGGCGCGCGAGCGTGTCGATCGTCATCTCGATGTGCGGCAGGCTCGGCAGTCGCTCGCCCGTGTGCGCGAGGTCGAGTCCCCGTTCGAAGCGCGGCGCCGACAGCAGGAGCCCGGACACGAACTGGCTCGAGGCCGACGCGTCGATCGCGAGCTCGCCGCCCTCGACGCGGCCGAACCCGTGCACCGTGAACGGCAGCGTGCCGCGGCCGTCGTCGTCGAGGTCGACGCCGAGGCCGCGAAGTCCATCGATAACGCCCCGCATGGGGCGGCGGTACGCGGTCTCGTCGCCGTCGAACGTCGTCGGACCGAGCGCGAGCGCGGCCACGGGCGGCAGGAACCGCATGACGGTGCCGGCGAGGCCGCAGTCGATCGTGGTCGAGCCGACCAGCTCGTCGGTGGGCGTCACGCGCAGGTCGTCGCCGAACCCGCCGGCGCCCGGCATCCGTTCCAAGCGCGTGCCCAGCTGCCGCAGGCCCTCGACCATGAGCTCGCTGTCGCGCGACCAGAGCGGCGCGCGCAGCACCGACGGGCCGTCGGCGAGCGCCGCGAGCACGAGCTCGCGGTTCGTGAGCGACTTCGAACCGGGCAGCGACAGGGTCGCCGCGACGGGGCCGGGCGCCACCGGCGCGCGCCATCCGTCATCGGTCTCGTCCGGGCGGTTGTCGCCGTACGGATCGAACTCGGGCGCGGAATACCTCGATACCTGCATCGGTTACCAACAGTAGCGTCCGGCGAACGGGAAAGGAGTGGTGCGTGTGTCCGTAGCGGTGCTGGAGCCCCCGGCCGTCATGGAGGCCGACGATCTAGGATGGCCCCTGATGACCCCCGACGACACTGCAGCCCCTGCCGAGGAGACTCGGCCCGACGACGAGACGCGCGACCTCGGCGCGCTGTTCGAGGAGCAGGCGCTGCCGTTCATCGACCAGCTCTACGCGGCGGCCCTGCGCATGACCAAGAACCCCGCCGACGCGCAGGACCTCGTGCAGGAGACGTTCGTGAAGGCGTACGCCGCGTTCGGCTCGTTCACGCAGGGCACGAACCTGAAGGCGTGGCTGTACCGCATCCTCACGAACACGTTCATCAACACGTACCGGAAGAAGCAGCGCGAGCCGTACCAGGGCACCATCGACGACCTGGAGGACTGGCAGCTCGGCGGTGCCGAGTCGACCACCGCGTCCTCGAGCCGTTCCGCCGAGGCCGAGGCGATCGACCACCTGCCCGACTCCGCCGTCAAGGACGCGCTGCAGGCGCTGCCCGAGGACTTCCGCCTCGCCGTGTACTTCGCCGACGTCGAGGGATTCTCCTACCAGGAGATCGCCGACATGATGAACACCCCCATCGGGACCGTGATGAGCCGCCTGCACCGTGGCCGGCGCCTCCTCCGCGAGTCCCTCGCCGACTACGCGCGCGAGCGCGGCTTCGCCGCGGCGCAGCCGGCGGCCCGATCGACCAGGAGCGCGAAATGACCGACTGCGGCTGCGAGAAGGCCAAGGCCGAACTCGAGGAGTACCTGCACAACGAGCTGCGCAGCGAGGATGCCTCCGACATCCGCGAGCACATGCAGCACTGCGACGACTGCCGCGCCGAACTGCGCGTCGGCGTCGCCATCACCGAGGTCGTCCAGCGGGCCTGCCGCGAGAGCGCGCCCGAGGAACTGCGGACCGTCGTGCTCACGCGCATCCGCACCATCCAGTCGGGGCACGGCGCGCTCGTCGACTGAGCTCCGTGCGGCCGCACGTCCGAACTTTCGGTGGACGCGCGCCGCGACGTCCTCCTCGTACCGTCGAGGACGATGAACACCACTGCCGCATCCAGACGGACCATCGGGCGCGTCCCGGCCTGGCTCCGCGTCCTGATCCCGACCGTCCTCATCCTCGTCTGGTTCGCGCTGTTCAGCGCCGGCGGGGCGGCGTTCGGCACCATCTCCGACGTGCAGCAGAACGACCAGGCGTCGTACCTGCCCGCCACGGCCGCGGCGACGGAGGTGAACGAGCTGCAGGCGGGGTTCCGGGACTCCGAGAACGTGCCCGCCATCGTCATCGTTGCCACCGACGACGGCACCGAGCTCACGTCGTCGCAGCTCGACGACGTCGATGCGCTCCGAGACGACGTGCTCGGTCTCCAGGGCGTCGTCGCC
>DASTQT010000212.1:0-2581 GCA_035761605.1 Agromyces sp.
CGTCGGTACGCACCATCCCCGGCGCGACCTCTACCACCCGGATGGGCTCGCCGTTCAGCTCCAGCCGGAGTACCTCGGTCATGGCGTGCGCGGCGAACTTCGCCGCGTTGTACCCGCCGCCCCCGACGTACGCGACGTGGCCGGCGATCGAGGTCACGTTCACGAGGTCGGCGACGCCGCGCTCCTCGGCGCCGAGGCGCAGCAGCGGCAGCAGGGCGCTCGTGACGCGCTTGACGCCGAGCACGTTCACGTCGAACATCCACGCCCAGTCGTCGAGGTCGGAGTCCTCGACCGAGGCGAGCCCCTTCGCGCCGCCCGCGTTGTTCACCAGCGCATGCACGCGCCCGGTCGCAGCGAGGTGGTCGCGAAGCGCCGCGACATCCGCATCGCTCGTGACATCCGCGACGAACGAGGTCGCGCCCGTCTCCTCGGCGAGCGCGGCGAGCCGGTCCTCACGGCGCGCCACGGCGACCACGTTCCATCCGGCGGCACGCAGCCCCCGCACCGTCGCGGCGCCGATCCCCGAACTCGCTCCCGTGACCACCGCGCGCATGCCGTCCATGCGGCCATTCTGCACCGCACGGCGTTTCGCGAGGTGACCTCGGTCCCGGCGGTGCGCCACAATGGGCGGATGCAGCCGACGCCCGTGTCCCGCGCACCCCGGCCGCCGCACCGCAAGCGACGCGTCCCGCTGTGGGACAACGCGCGCTGGATCGCGATCACGCTGGTCGTGATCGGACACGGCATCCTTCCGCTCATCGGCGAGGACGACGCGGCGTACAGCGTCTACCTGGTCATCTACTCCTTCCACGTGGCCGTGTTCGTGACGGTCTCCGGCTACTTCGCGAAGTCGGGTCCGCCGAACGCACGGGCCATGCGTCAGGTCCTCACCGACATCGTCCTCCCCTACCTCATCTTCGAGACGATCTGGACGATCATCCGGTTCCTGCTCGGCGGCGGGTTCGAGCTCGACTACACGACCGCGTCGTGGACGCTGTGGTTCCTCATCGCGCTCGCGATCTGGCGCATCGTGCTGCCCTACCTCGTGCTGCTGCGCTTCCCGCTGCTGATCGCGATCGCGATCTCGATCGGCGCGGGCTACACCGCCGAGATCGACTCGACGCTCGCGCTCTCGCGCACCTTCGGCATGCTGCCGTTCTTCGTCTTCGGCTGGAAGCTGCGGCAATGGCGCATCACCGACCGCTGGCTCGACCTCACCACCGCCGCGACCTGGCGGTGGCGCGCGGGCGCGATCGCGCTGTTCGCGGCACTCCTCGTCGTCATGCCCCTCGCGATCGAGACGTGGCGCGACCTGCGGTTGCGCCGCTTCATGCTGTACGACGAGTCGTACGAGGCGATCGGGTACGACGAACCGTGGTCGGGCGCCATCCGGCTGTTCCTGCTGCTGCTCGCGATGCTGCTGTCCGTCGCGTTCCTCATGCTCATGCCGCGCCGGACCACCTGGTTCACCGCGTTCGGGAGCGCCACGATGTACATCTACCTGCTGCACACGTTCGTGCTCTTCCCCCTGCGCGAGACGCCGATCCTCGAGGGCCCGCAGCCCTGGTGGGTGCTGCCGGCGATGATCGCCTTCTGCGTGCTGGTCTCGGCCGTGCTCTCGCTCAAGCCCGTGCGGCGCGTCTTCAGGCCCCTCGTCGAGCCCCGGGCGCGCTGGCTGTTCCGGCCCGAGCCGATGACCGCGACCGGCACGATCGTGCTCCCGCCCGACGCCCTGCCGCCGCTCCCGCCGCGCGAGCCGGGCGCGTGACGCCGTGTTGCGCCATCCGTTGATCGCCTGATCGACCGGACGTAGCGTGGGCACGGATGCGGCGGGGCCGCACCCCGACCTCCGAAGGAGTCCCACATGGCTGACAACGCCGCCGCCGACTGGCGCTTCGAGACCAAGCAGGTGCACTCGGGCGCCGCGCCCGACCCGGTGACCAAGGCGCGCGCCACGCCGATCTACCAGACCACCTCCTACGTGTTCGACTCGGCCGAGCACGCCCAGAACCTCTTCGCGCTCGCCGAGTTCGGCAACATCTACACGCGCATCATGAACCCCACGCAGGCCGTCGTCGAGGAGCGCCTCGCCGCCCTCGAGGGCGGCAGCGGCGCCCTCCTCGTCGCGTCGGGCCAGGCGGCCGAGACGTTCGCGGTGCTGAACATCGCGCAGGCGGGCGACCACATCGTCTCGTCGTCGTCGATCTACGGCGGCACGTACAACCTCTTCAAGTACACGCTCGCCAAGCTCGGCATCGAGACCACGTTCGTCGAGAACCAGGACGACGCCGACGAGTGGCGCCGCGCGGTCCGGCCGAACACCAAGCTGTTCTTCGCCGAGACGATCGGCAACCCGAAGATCAACATCCTCGACATCGGGCTCGTGTCGGGCATCGCGCACGAGGCGGGCATCCCGCTCATCGTCGACAACACGATCGCTACGCCGTACCTGATCCGCCCGTTCGAGCACGGCGCCGACATCGTCATCCACTCGGCGACGAAGTTCCTCGGCGGCCACGGCACCGTCATCGGCGGCGTCATCGTCGACGGCGGCCGGTTCGAGTGGTCGAAGAACGTCGAG
>DASTQT010000213.1:0-2970 GCA_035761605.1 Agromyces sp.
GCGACATCCGCTCGGAATGCCGCACGCAGGGCGATGGTCACCCCCTCGCGCGTGACGACCTCGCCCTCACCCGGCTCGCCGAGCGCGGACCATCCCCAGCGCTCGAAGGCGAGCACGGCGGGGGCGAGGCCGCGGCCGAGCACGGTGAGCTCGTAGCCGCCGCGCACGGTGGGCACGCGGCGGATGACGCCCGCCTCCTGCAGTTCCTTGAGCCGGTCGGCGAGGATGTTCGTGGGGATGCGCGGCAGCCCCGACTTCAGGTCGCCGTACCGGCGCGGGCCGACGAGCAGGTCGCGGACGATGAGCAGCGCCCATCGTTCCCCGACCCGCTCGATCGCCCGGGCCACGCCGTCGTACTGGCCGAAGCCGCGCGCGGCGCGTGTCGCCATGGGGTCGGCCCGGTCAGGCCGACGTCGACGGCGCGCCCGCGCCCTGCTCGGCGAGGTACGCCTCGGGGCCCTTCTCGGCGGCCGCGGGCTCCATGAAGAGGAACCCGAGGATGTTGCCGTCGGGGTCCTCGAGGTCGCGCGAGTACATGAACCCGTAGTCCTGGGCCTCGCGCGGCTCGCTGCCTCCGGCGGCGAGGCCCTTGGCGAGCACCTCGTCGACCGCTTCGCGCGAATCGCGGGTGAGGGCGATGCTCACCTGCGCCTGCGTCCGGGGGTCGATGATCTCCTTGTCGGTGAACGTGCCGAGGTACTCGCGGGTGAGCACCATGAAGTACAGGTTGTCGCCGAGCACGACGCATGCGGCGTTCTCGTCGGTGAAGAGCGGGTTGATGCTGAAGCCGAGCGCCTCGTAGAACGCCTTCGAGCGGTCGAGGTCGGTGGTCGGCAGGTTCACGAAGATGCTGGTCGCGGTCATGGTGTCCTCCGGTGTGTACGTCGGTGATGGATGTTCCCCGGGTTGCGAACACCAGCTTGCTCTTTGCAAGTGCACTTGTCAATAGCAAGTGACGGATGTCGTGCCAGCGCGTTTCAGCGCACGCCGCCGCCCCGCCGCACGAGCAGCGCCAGGTGCAGCGCGGTGAGCGTCTCGCCGTCGTCGAGGTCGGCGTCGAGCAGGTCGCCGATGAGCGCCAGCCGCTGGTAGAACACCGACCGCGACAGGTGACTCGCCTGCGCCGCGGCCGTGCGGTTGCCGGGGTGCGCGAGCATCGCGCCGAGCACGTCGAGCAGGTCGCCGCCGCGCGCGAGGTCGTGCTCGATGAGCGGCGCGAGCATGCGCTCCCCCAGCTCCTGCAGCCGGTGGTCGTCGCGCAGCGAGGTCACGAGCCGCACGAGCGGGCGGTCCTCCGATCGGCGCACGACCGGTCCGCGCGCCTGCCGCGGCAGGGGCGTGCGCGCGAGGTCGAGTGCCTCCTGCACCGAGACCAGCAGGCCGTCGAGGTCGTGCGCGGTCGCGCCGATCGCGAGCGCGACGCCCGCGGCATCCGTCGCCCCACGACCGCCCGCGGCGAGCGTCGTCGCGAACCCGCGCGCGGTCGCGTCGTCGAACCGCGTGCCCGCCTGCAGCGAGAGCAGCACCACCCGTGCCGAAGCCGGCGCGTCCCCCGCCTGCGGACGCGCCTCGAGCGCCCGCCCTCCGAGCGTGCGTGCTCCCTCGTCTGCCGCGCCGTCGCGGGTCGGGCCGGTCACGACGAGCCCGTACAGGTCGGCGCCGTCCAGCGGCAGCCCCGCCGCCTCGAGCCGCGCGGCCGCACCCCCGGCCGACCCGAACCGCCCGGTGAGCAGGTGCTCGACGAGACGTTGCCGGCCGATGCGGGCCCACGTGTCGTCGTCGCCGTCGGCGAGCCGCCCGAGGGCGAGCGCAATGGCGCCCTGCTCGAGCACGCTCGTTCGTCCGGCCGGGTGCGCCGGTCCGGGCAGCGCGATGAGGTGCCCCCAGCGGATGCCGCGGGCCTCGACGGGCACGATGAGCCACGAGTCGGCCGCGGCGGGCGTGCCGGCGCGGCGGTGCGCGTCGCGCGAGCGCGACTGCCATCCGGCGAGCACCTGCTCCTCGACGTCGGGCGGCAGGTCGGCCGCGACGACCTCGTGCGCCAGGTTCTCGAGCACCACGGGCGCGCCCAGCGTCTGCGCGAGCTGCTGCACGATGTGGTCGGCGGGCGCGCCGCGCAGCGCGAGCGCGGTGAAGCGCTCGCGCACCTCGTCGCGCGCGTGCAGCGCGGCGGTCTGCTCCGAGATGATGCGCCGGTGCACGGCCTCGGTGAGCGCGACGAACTTCACCTCTCGGTGCAGTGCGGCGAGTGCGAGCCCGTGGTCGGACGCGGCCTGCACGACGACCGCCGGCACGTACCGGTAATGGGCGCCGAGCTCGAGCACGAGGGCCGCGATGCCCACCTCGACGAGGCCGGCGATGAAGGCCCGGAGCTCGTCGGGCTCGGCAGGCCAGCCCGAGCCGGTCGAGAGCAGCAGCTCGCCGCCGTTCAGCAGTCGGGCGACGCCGCTGCTGTCGGAGACATGCAGCCACCGCACCCGTGCGTCGAGCGCGGCTCCACCCACGAGCACCTCGGGCACACCCTCGGCGACCGCGTCGAGCGCGAGGATCTCCCGCACCGTCGGGAGGCCGTCGTCGGCCGCGGCCCCGGCGGACGCACCGTTCGGACGATCCGTCCGGATCGTTCCATGTTCGCGACGATCTGCCACCGTTCGCGCCTCCAACCCTCTGTCACACTGGGAAAACGCCAGCCTAACCGGTACCGGTCGATCTGTCCGATCCCGGCGTCCCGCGGCACCGCAACCAACCGAAGGACAGCAATGAGCCTCACCGAGACCGCTACCTCGCCCGCCGCGACCGCCGACGTGCCGCAGATCGGGCACTGGATCGACGGCGCGCTGCGCGCGTCCACGTCCGGCCGCACCGCGCCCGTCTTCAACCCCGCCACCGGCGTCGTCCGAGCGGAGGTCGCCCTGGCCGACCAGGCCGAGATCGACGAGGCCATCGCCTCCGCCCAGCGCGGGTACGAGG
>DASTQT010000214.1:0-4677 GCA_035761605.1 Agromyces sp.
CGCGGCGAGCCATCCGAAGACCATGAACCCGGCGGAGTTCAACCCGAACGCGAGCGCGTACTGCTGCGGTGACAGGCCGTAGATGCCCTGCAGCACGTAGGTGGCGCCGGCGAGGTAGGCGAACACGGCCGCGTACGCGAGTCCGCTGACGAGCACGGCTCCGACGAAGCGGCGGTCGGCGAGCAGCGTGCGGTAGTCCCGGCGCGTCTGGGCGAAGCCCCCTCGCGTCCGGCGGTCGGCCGGCAGGGTCTCGCCGAAGAGGAAGAGGACGGCGAGCAGGATGGCACCGCCGATGCCGGCGAGGAAGAGGAACAGGCCGCGCCAGTCCGTGACCGTCGCGAGCAGCCCGCCGAGCAGGGGTCCGACGATCGCGGCCAGCCCGCTGAGCACGGTGATGCGACCGAAGTAGCGGATCAGCGCGCCGCCGGAGTAGAGGTCGCGGCCCGCGGCCTGCGCGATGACGAGCCCGACACCGCCGGCGAGGCCCTGCACGAAGCGGGCGACGATGAGCACTTCGACGCTGGGGCTCACCGCGCACCACACCGACGTGGCGATGTAGGCGATGACGCCGACGAGCAGCGGCAGGCGCCGACCGAGGCGGTCGGAGAGCGGCCCGGCGATCAGCTGGCCGAGCGCGAGGCCGACGAGGCACGAGGTCACCGTCAGCTGCGCCATCGAGGTCGCGGCGCCGAGGTCGAGCGTGAGCGCCGGCAGCAGCGGCAGGTACAGGTCCATCGAGATCGGACCGAACACGGTCAGCAGGAGCAGGACCGCCGGCAGCAGCCGGCCGACGGCGCGGCCGGGAGCGGGAGTCGAGGCGAAGGTGGTGGATGGCACGACAGCAAGTGAACCCTCGCGCGGAGGAACGGAGGAGGCCCTGATGAGAGGTGTACCCGCAGGGAACCCCTGGTGGGCGCGCCGGGACCTACCCTGTCTGCATGGACAACCGATCCGAGGTGCGCGAGTTCCTGATGTCGCGCCGCGCCAAGCTCACGCCGGAGCAGGCGGGCATGCCCGCCGGGCCCAACCGGCGCGTCGCGGGCCTGCGCCGCACCGAGGTCGCCGTGCTCGCCGGCGTGAGCGTCGAGTACTACTCCAAGCTCGAGCGAGGGGCGATCGCCGGCGCGTCGGCGTCGGTGCTCGAGGCCATCTCGACTGCGCTGCAACTGGATGACACGGAGCGGGCGCACCTCTTCGACCTCGCCCGCACCGCCGACGGCATCCCCACGTCGGGGCGGCCGCGTCGGCGCACGAGCCGACAGGCGCCCGCGCGTCCGAGCCTGCAGTGGACGCTCGAGTCGATCACGGGCGGCATCGCGTTCGTCCGGAACCAGTACCAGGACCTGCTCGCGACGAACGCGCTCGGCCGCGCGTTCTACTCGCCGCTCATCGGCGACGGCGGCCGCACCCCGAACCTCGCGCGCTTCCAGTTCCTCGACCCGGCGTCACGCGAGTTCTACCCCGACTGGGACCTCTTCGCCGAGATGTGCGTCGCGATCATGCGCGCCGAGGCCGGGCGCAACCCGCACGACCGCGCCATGCAGGACCTCGTCGGCGAGCTCTCGACGCAGAGCGAGACGTTCCGCCGGCTCTGGGGCGCGCACGACGTGCGCACGCACGGCACCGGAACCAAGCGCTTCACGCACCCGGTCGTCGGCGAGCTGACGCTCGCCTACGAGGAGCTTCTGCTCACCGCGGAGCCGGGCCTCGTGATGATCGTCTACACGGCCGAGCCCGGTTCGCCCTCCGCGGAGCGACTCGGCCTGCTGGCATCGTGGTCCGCCGACCAGCACATCGCCGCCGACCGCTGACCGCGAGCGCCCCGGTCCGGTTCGCGCCAATGCGCCCGTTGGCGGGCCTGCAGGCGTACCGTTGGGGTATGTGGACCGTGCTGGTGATTCTGCTCGTGGTCTGGGCGGTGCTGTCGATCGTCGGCTTCGCCCTCGAAGGCCTGCTCTGGCTTGGCGTGATCGGGATCGTGCTGTTCGTCGGCACGGTCATCTTCGGCATTCTCCGGAACCGCGCCGGGCGCGCGAAGCGACAGGCGTGACGGACTCCTGACTCCCTGCCGGCACGGCGATTGGATCCGCGCGCGGCCGGCGACGTCACGTGCCGTCCGCATCCTCTTCGGACCGCTGGCGGGTCTGCTCCGAGTACCCCTCATGGTGCCAGTGCTCCGCGTGAACGTCCGACCAGCGTTCGGCGCGCCCGTTCGCGTCGGACTCGCCGGGACGATGCTCGGGAGCCCCACCCTCGTCATCCCAGGTGTCGACGGCGTCGTCGGCACGACGCCGGTCGTCGCGACGTCGGTTGTCGGCATTCCGCTGGATGCGGCTCATGCTTCGAGGCTACGCTCATCCGGGCGCCCTCGAGCCCAAACGCGAGCATTTCTCAGTTAATCGAGTCGAGCGAGCTCGATCTCCCCATTACGTCGAAATCAGGATGCCTCGACTCCCGACGGGTCGCGACGGCCCAGGTACTTCTTGATGCAGTGCACCGCGCCGAGGTTCTCGGCGAACGGGTGGAAGTCGGTCAGCAGCGTCGCCTCGAACCCGAGGTCGGTCCACGCCGCGACGTTCGCGGCATCCGTCGCCTGCAGTTCGGGCCATGCCCCGAAGCCGTACGCGGGGAGCCAGACCCGCCTGCGGACGTCGTCGATCTCGACCAGCGCGTTGTTCGCGGTCGCGAAGTACCAGTACCTCGTCCTCGACGGGAGGTCGTCGACGTAGACGAGCGGCAGCGGGTTGCGCAGCACCGCGAAGCCCGCATCCGCGAGCTGCAGCGCGATGTCGTCGAAGACGTCCTGCATCGCGTGCGGCCACGGGTCGATGCCGAGGATCCGCGCGGCCAGCCCCGGGTCGCCCACGAACACCCGGTACCGCCCGTCGGGGCCTCGGCCGGCGAGCGAGAGGAACATGTCGATGTGGAAGAGCGGTTGGACGGTGCCGGGCCGGTTGCCCATATGGAGCACCTCGGTCCACGGCTCGCCGTCGAGTTCGAACGGGCGCTCTGTCTGCGTCGGCACCGGGACCGTGCTCCCGACGTAGGCGAGCGTGCGCTCGGCGTCGAGGTGCTCGCCGTACAGGCGACGGACGGCCTCCTCGGGCGTCTCGTCGGGCTCCGGCAGCAGGACCCGGCCGACGTACCCCAGCGTGTTGGCCGGATAGTCGGCGCCGATCAGCCAGAACGCGTCGCCGACGAGCACGTTCCCGCCCTGGAAGTACAGCGGCGTCTGGCTGTGCGCGACATCGGCCCGGTTCGACACGGCGTCGGCGATCAGGGAATCGCCGTACCGAGGGAACGAGAACGGCTCGAGCAGGAATGTCCGGCGCGAGTCGGCGTCGACGGCGCACACGTACCCGTCCTCCGCCCACACGGAGAAGTGCACGTGATCGGGCATCACCGCGAGCGTCGGCTGGGGCCGTCCGACCTCGGTGAACAGCGCCGCGACCCGATCCTGCACCGACTCGTGCGCGGCGACGACGAACCCGACCTCGTCGGGCAGCTTCTCGAGGAGGTCGGCGTAGGCAGCTCGGAGCGGGTTGTCCTCTCCTTCGAACACGTACGCGGGCATGGTGAGCAGCATCCGCTCGAACGCGCCGTGCGCGCTCGAGACGAGGGCCGGCGCGGCCGGGCCGAGGTCGACGGCTGCGGCGAGCAGGCCGGCTGCCGCGGCATCCCGGCGGTCGTCCCAGTCGCCGTCCGCGGTCGAGCGCCTGACGAGCGCGTCGACGACCGCATGATGCCGCGGTCGGCGTTCCGGTTCGTTCGACATCGCACCCTCCCCGCCCGATGACTCGGGAACCACCACGGCTCAGGCAATCAGCCCGCGCATTCCCAGCGGAAGACCCCGTTCGGGAGTGAAATCGGGCGCCGGACACGGCGGTGCCCGAGCCGAAGCCCGGGGCACCGCCGTTCCGTCCAGCAGGCGATGACCCGGGGGAAACACCGAGCCGCCGTCTCCGGCTGGTCAGATGCGCTGGGGAAGGATGTCGAACTCGACTCGTCCGTCCTCGCCCAGATGGGCGTCCAGCGTCTTCTCATCGAGCGCCTGTGCGGCCTTCTCGGCGAGGTAGACGCGCGCCCCGGCCTGCTCGATGATCGCGTCGCGCTCCTCCGGCACCGCGGCGATCTCCACCGCGAACTCGGTTCGCGAGTCGCCCTCGGTGTCGATGCGGAGGCCGGACCCCGCAGGCGCGCCGCTGCGTTCGACGATTCCCTTGACCACGGTGCTGGCCGTGTCGGTGAGTGTCAACATGTCATTCCTCCTTCTGCGTGACGAACCCCCAACCATTCCGGGTCGATGGTCGCGCTGCCACCCCCTTGCGGCGTTCGAGCGGGTGACGCACACTGGGGCGCCCTCGGTCCCGCCGCGTGCGTCCCGCGCGGACTGGCCGACCGAGGGCCGAGACGTCTCCCAGCCGCGCGGACTACCCTGAAGCGTGACTTCCGTCGATACTCCCGTCGAGGCAGAGGCTCCCGTCGAGCCCCCTCAGACGACGTTCGCCGACCTCGGGCTCGAGGGCCCGGTCCTGAAGGCGCTCGACGACGTCGGCTACGAGACGCCGTCGGCGATCCAGGCCGCCACCATCCCGACCCTGCTCGAGGCTCGCGACGTCGTGGGCCTCGCGCAGACCGGAACGGGCAAGACGGCCGCGTTCGCGCTGCCGATCCTCG
>DASTQT010000215.1:0-10587 GCA_035761605.1 Agromyces sp.
GAGGTCGGATCCGTCGCCGACGCCGTGGCGGGTGCGGAGGAACTGCAGGGCCGCGACGCCGGAGAGCGAGTGCGTGCCGGCGTCGAGGAACGTGCCCGTGTACTCGTCCTCGATGGGCTCGGCGACGCAGACGTCGACGCCGCCGATCGCCTCGGAGAGCCCCGCGACGCCCATGAACTGGACGATGCCCGCGAACGGGATGGAGACGCCCGTCAGTTCCTCGACCGTCTTGACCACGCAGGGCATGCCGCCGTGCGAGAGCACCGAGTTGATCTTGACGTCGTAGAGCTCGTACAGCTGCTCGCCGGGGTTGTTCGGGTCGTCGCACGCGGGCACGTCGACGAGCATGTCGCGGGGGAAGCTGATGACGGACGCGTGCGAGTGATCCTCGGCGATGTGCATGAGCATCGTCACGTCGTTGAGGACGGCCGTCTCCTCGTCGGGATCGCCGAAGCCGTCGCCCTGACCCGCACGGCTGTCGCTGCCGACGACGAGCAGGTTGACGCCGCCCTCGATCGCGCCGACGTCGGGCACACCCGCGAGGACCTCCTCGTTGCCGAGCGTCACGCTCGGCTTCGCGGTCGCGGCCAGGTCGAACGCAGCGTACGCCGCGACCGCCGTGCCGGAGACGAGCACCACCGCGACCACGGACGCGACGGCCTTCATCACCGTCGACCAGATGCCGTGGCTGCGCAGTCGCCCGTGTCGGGCGAGCGCCGGCGTGTCGTCAGAACGCGCAGGTTGCATGGATCGGCTCACTCAGGCGGCTCCTCTCTCGTCGTCGGTCGCCTTCGGGTGCGGAGGGCGTGGGATTCGAACCCACGAGGCATTGCTGCCCACTGGTTTTCAAGACCAGCTCCATCGGCCACTCGGACAGCCCTCCTCGCCCGGCACGCGAGCGCTCCGCGGGTGTCCGCGGCGCGTCATCGGGCTGGGCAGGCCCCGATTCTAGCCGAAGCACATTTCAGACAGACTCCCACGCGCAGGCTGAAAAGGTCCTGTAACGGATGGCGCGACGCGCGCCGCCGGGCGGGTCAGCCCCAGTTCGCCGCCGCGCAGCGCACGTCCTCGGCGGTCTGCCCGGTCACGTCGCCGGGCAGCGCCTCGGCGGTCGGGGCGGGGGCGGCCGTGGCGGATGGCGCCGGCGTGGTGCCGTCGGCGGGCGGCGCAGCGGCATCCGTCGGCACCGGCACCTCGCCCGATTCGCCGGCCTCGCCCGTCGCCTCGCCCGTGCCCGCGTCGGGGTCGACGGTGCCGAACGAGGCGTTGCCGGTGGCGGACGGGTCGAATCCGACCGGCACGTCGCGCTGCAGCGCCGACGCGAGCGCCGCGGCGGAGTCGGACGGGACGACTGCGCTCATGTCGGCGGTGTACACCGTCGGGAACTGGACGAACGCGATCTTGTCGAGGTCGATGGCCTGCATGGCCCGAGCGACCGTGACGAGCCGGCTCGGATCCTGGAGCGCCTGCGACAGGGTCATGTTGGCGAGGATCGCCTTGGCGATCGAGTACAGCCGGATCGGGTCGGCGAAGGTGCCGCTCGACTGGAGCTTGCGCGCGAGCGAGGCGAGGAAGGTCTGCTGGCTCGCGATGCGGCCGAGGTCGCTGCCGTCGCCGACGCCGTGCCGGGTGCGGAGGAACGCGAGGGCCTGGTAGCCCGCGAGGGAGTGCGTGCCGGCGTCGAGCTGCAGGCCCGACCACGGGTCGTCGATGGGATCGACGAGGCACACGTCGACGCCCCCGACCGCCTCGGAGAGCGCCGCGACGCCGTCGAACTCGACGATGCCGCCGACGGGGATCGTGATGCCGAGCAGCTGCTCGACGGTGGCCGCCACGCAGTTGAGGCCGCCGTCCTTGAGGATCGAGTTGATCTTCACGCCGTAGCGCTCCGAGAACCCGGGCCCGGACGGGTTCTCGGGGTCCGGGCACTCCGGCACGTCGACGAGCATGTCGCGCGGGAAGCTCACGACCTCGACGTGCGAGTGGTCCTGCGAGATGTGCAGGAGCATCGTGACGTCGTTCAGCACGCCCGAGTCGATGTCCGGATCGCCGAACGCGCCGCTCTGCGGGCGCTTGTCGCTGCCGACGAGCAGGAAGTTCAGTCCGCCCTCCATGGCGCCGATGTCCGGGACGCCCTCGAGGATCTTCTCGCTCTCGATCTGCACCGCGGGCTTGATCTCGCGGACGACGTCGACCACGGCGAACGCGCCGATCGCGGTCGCGCTCACGGCGACGACCGCGACGGTCGCGCCCACGACCTTCGCGAGCGTGCGACCCGTGCCGTGCCGAGCGAGGCGGCCGTGGCGCGCGGGCGGCAGGGACGCCTCGGTCAGCACGGGCGCGGGAATCGGGCCCGTCGACGGCGTCGGGGGCACGAGCAGCAGCGACTCGGGCAGCGGACCTTCGGTTGCCGGGTCCGACACGGCATCGAGCTCGACGGCCTCCTCGGGCGCGCGGTCCTGCGACGCGCCGTCGCCGTCCGGCGGCGCGTCGTCCCTCGGCTCGGAACCCGACTCGTCCACGCCCCTCCCCCGGGGCGATCCTACTCGCGGAACCCCAGATCAGGCCCGAAGTGCGGTGATCGTTGTCGAGTCGTCGGTCAGGGCAGCGAGTCGAGCACGGCCGCGAGACCGGCCTCGTGGATCGTGCCGGTGCGCTCGGCGGCCGCAGCTATCACCTCGGCGGGAGCCTGGCCCATAGCGATGGCGCGGCCCGCAGACTTCGCCCAGTGGAACATCTCGATGTCGTTGCGCCCGTCGCCGACCGCGATCACGCGGTGCAGAGGCACATCCATCCAGCCGCGCACGCGCTCGAGCGCGGTCGCCTTGTTGACGCCGTCGGGCGCGATGTCGAGCCAGGCCGTCCAGCCGATCGCATAACTGACGTGGTGCAGGCCCATGCGCTCGACGATCGAGAAGAACTCGTCGAGGTCGTGATCGACGGACGTCGCGACGACGCGGGTCGCCTCCTGCCCGAGGAGCTCGTCGAACTCCACCTGGCGCGCGCGCTCGAGGTTCCAGTCGGTCATGCCCTCGGTGAAGAGGCGGTACCCGTCGCCGAGCTCGACGAGGAAGCGGCCCTCGGGCAGCACCTCGCGGATGCGCTCGAGCACGGCGGTCGGGTCGAACGTCTCGACGTGCGCGCGCACCCAACCCTCGGGCGACCCGGGGTCGCGGCGCATGGTGATCGCGCCGTTCGCGGTGACGACGTAGTCGGGCTGGAGCTCGAGGTGCTCGAGCACCGGCTTCGTGGTCGACCAGGAGCGCCCGGTGGCGAGCGTCACGAGGTGGCCTCGCGCGACGGCGGATGCCACGGCGTCGGCCACGCGCGGGTCGATGGTCTCGTCCTCGTGCATGATCGTGCCGTCGACGTCGAGGGCGACGAACCAGCGGTCGCTCATCGCGTGACGGGGCGGAGCACCTCGAGGCCGCCCAGGTACCCGCGCAAGGCCTCGGGCACGACGACCGAGCCGTCCTCCTGCTGGTGCGTCTCGAGGATCGCGACGATCCAGCGGGTGGTGGCGAGCGTGCCGTTGAGCGTCGCGACGGGCGCCGTCTTGCCGGTCTCGGTGCGGTGGCGGATGTCGAGGCGGCGCGCCTGGAAGGTCGTGCAGTTCGACGTGGACGTGAGCTCGCGGTACGCCTGCTGCGTGGGCACCCACGCCTCGACGTCGAACTTGCGCGCGGCGCTCGAGCCGAGGTCGCCCGCGGCGACGTCGATCACGCGATAGGCGAGGCCGAGGGCCTGGAGCATCTCCTCCTGCCAGGCGAGCAGCCGCTCGTGCTCGACCTCGGCGTCGGCCGGGTCGACGTACGAGAACATCTCGAGCTTGTCGAACTGGTGCACGCGGATGATGCCGCGCGTGTCCTTGCCGTGGCTGCCCGCCTCGCGGCGGTAGCACGTCGACCAGCCGGCGTAGCGGATGGGACCGTCGGAGAGATCGAGGATCTCGTCGGCGTGGTAGCCGGCGAGCGCGACCTCGCTCGTGCCGGTGAGGTAGAGGTCGTCGGCGGGGAGGTGGTAGACCTCCTCGGCGTGCGCGCCGAGGTACCCCGTGCCCTGCATGACCTCGGGCCGCACGAGCGTGGGGGTGATGAGCGGCGTGAAGCCGTTGGCGATCGCCCTGTCGAGGCCCATCTTCATGAGCCCGAGCTGCAGACGCGCGCCGACGCCCTTGAGGTAGTGGAAGCGGGCGCCCGACACCTTCGCGCCGCGCTGCATGTCGATCGCGTCGAGCAGCTCGCCGATCTCGAGGTGGTCGCGCGGCTCGAAGCCGAAAGCGGGGATCTCGCCGACCTCGCGGAGCACGTCGTAGTCCTCCTCACCGCCGGCGGGCACGCCCTCGATGACGACGTTGCCGAGCCGCTGCACGGCGGCGGTGAACGCCTCCTCGGCGGCCGTGGCATCCGCGTTGGCCTGCTTGACCTTCGCGGCGAGCTCCTGCGCCTGCGCGACGAGCGCGGCCTTCTCGTCCTTCGGCGCCGTCGCGACCTGCTTGCCGAACGCGTTCTGCTCGGCGCGGAGCGTCTCGAACGCGGCGATCGCGGCGCGGCGCGCGGCGTCGGCCGCGACGGCGTCGTCGACGAAGGCGGGGGACTCGCCGCGCGCTTCCTGCGAGCGCTTGACCAGGTCTGGGTTCTCGCGGAGCAGCACGGGGTCGATCACCCGTGCAAGTGTAGTCGCGGCATCCGTCGACGCCTTCGGCCCGCCGGCAGGGTGGACGGTGCACCGCAACCCCGGGTGCTCGCAGCCGCCATGCCCTAGATTCGACGCATGAGTGACGGCGGCGAAGGGCGAACGGATGCCGCGGGCGGATCCAAGCGCGCAGCAGTGATCTTCAATCCGGTGAAGCAGGGGGTCGACGAACTCCGCGCCGTCGTCTCGAAGGTCGAGTCGGAGCACGGCTACGGCCCCACGCTCTGGATCGAGACCACCGAGGAGGACCCCGGCACGGGCCAGGCCCGGAAGGCGGTCGAGGAGGGCGTCGACCTCGTCATCGCGGCCGGCGGCGACGGCACGGTCCGCGCGGTCGCCGAGGGACTGGAGGATGCGGATGTCCCGGTCGGGCTGATCCCGCTCGGCACGGGCAACCTGTTCGCGCGCAACCTGGACGTCCCGGTGAACGACATCCCCGCCGCGGTCGCGGTCGCCTTCACCGGCGCCGACCGCCCGGTCGACGTGCTGCGCGCGCGGGTGCGCCGCCCCGACGGCTCCACCGAGACCGAGGTCTCGCTCGTGATGAGCGGCATCGGGTTCGACGCGGCGATGATCGCCAACACCGACCCCGACCTGAAGAAGCGGGTCGGATGGCTCGCCTACGTCGACGCCGGCATCCGCGCCATCCCCGACTCGGCGCCCTTCCGGGTCGCACACCGCATGGACGACGGCCGCACGCACCGGTCGCGCGTGGCCAGCGTGCTCGTCGCGAACCTCGGCTACCTCCCGGGCAACCTCGAGCTCATCCCCGATGCCGAGATCGACGACGGCCGCCTCGACGTGGTCCGGCTCCAGCCGCGGAATTTCTGGGGCTGGGTCATGGTGTGGCGCAAGATCGCCTGGGAGAACCGGGTGCTGCGCAAGACCGCGCTCGGCCGCCAGCTCATCGACCTCACGGGCGGCAACCGGCGTCGCGAGGTGGTCTACTCGAGCGGGCGATCGATCGACGTGATCATCGACGGCGAGCCGCAGGAGTTCGAGATCGACGGCGAGGAGAGGGGCGTGATCACGGCCGCGCGCTTCGTGATCGACCCGAAGGCGCTCACGATCCGCGTCAAGAAGTAGGCGCGACGGGGGCGCGTCTCGCGCGCACGATCGCGGCGTACCGCACGCCGACGACGATCGGCAGGCCGATCAGCGCGGCGACGAGCAACGTCGCGGCGGCCGGGCTCAACAGGTACGGCAGGATGAACCCGAGCTCGAGCGCCCGCTGCTCCTCGACCGTGGTGGTGGCCGTGCTCGCCAGCCGGGTCGCCTCGAGGTTCCACGACGTCAGGCGCCACAGGCCCGCGAATCCGACGATGGCGAGCCCCAGGAGCACGGCCACCGAGCGGTCGAGCACGGCGCGGATCACGGCTCGGATCCGTTCGGGGGTGTCGGCGTGACGAGTCGGTTCGCCCGGCGGAGGCCGTCGACGATCGTGAGCACGACGATGCCGAGCAGGCCCGTGGCGAGCAGGCTCGGGGCGGCGAACTGCGCGAGGGTCTGCAGCACCATCTCGGGACCGTCGGGACGTGCTCCGAACGGATCGGTCGCCGCGACGAGCGACCACACGAGTCCGGCGCCGACCAGTGCCGCCGCCCCGGAGATCGCCCAGGCGGTGACGAGTGCGATCCGCACGATCCGGGCCGCGTCGGCCTCGGCGGCCTCGGCGGCCTCGGCGACCCTCGGCGGGAGCGGCGCGGGGTCCGGTTGCCCGGTCGACTCGGGCGGCTCGGATGCCTCGGGCGGCCCGAGCGCGTCCGGCGCCGGGGCGTCGGTGTCGGCCTCGACGTGCGGCTCCTCGACCGGCTCGACGGGCGGATCCGGCAGGTCGGCGGGCGAGTCGGGCGCCGCGCCATCCGGTTCACCCCCGCCCCAGCCCCGCTGGAACCGCGCGTCGTACCGTGGATCGAACTCCGGCCCCGTCGCCGCCCCCGACATGTCGCTCAGTCCTCCCCGGGTTCCCCGCTCAGGATGCCGCGCAGCCAGTCGCGCGCCTCGATGAAGATCTCGTCGTCGTACTTCGAGTGGTACTCGACCTCGCGGCGATCCGCGCGGTGGTACGAGCCGAGGAAGATGACCTTCGGGCTGAACCGGCGCAGGCCGAGCAGGGCGTCGGCGACGCGCTCGTCCTCGACGTGCCCGTCGAGGTCGATCACGAACCGGTACCGACCCATCTCGTCGCCGATCGGGCGGGACTGCAGCAGCGACATGTTCACGCCGCGCGTCGAGAACTGCTCGAGCATCGCCAGCAGCGAACCGGGCTCGTCGTCGGGCAGCTCGACGATGAGGCTCGTCTTGTCGGCGCCCGTGCGCGGCGGGATGCCCCGCGACCGGCTCACGAGCACGAACCGGGTCATCGCGCGCGGGTTGTCGCCGATCTGCTCGGCGAGCACGTCGACGTCGAGGTGGTCGACGATGCCGGGCGGCGCCACGGCGGCATCGGCCAGGCCGTTCTCGAAGAGCGCTGCCGCGGCCTGCACGTTGCTCGTCGCGGGCAGGTGCGCATGATCGGGCAGGGTGCGCTCCAGCCACGCGCGCGACTGCGCGTACGCCACCGGGTGCGCGTTGACGACGTGCACTTCGTCGAGTCGCGTGCCGGGACGCGCGACGAGCACGAAGTTCACGGGCACGAGGTACTCGCCGATGATCCGGAGGCCCGGCACGGTGGCGAGCGCGTCCTGCGTGGCCGAGACGCCGCCGTCGACCGAGTTCTCGATCGCGATCATCGCCGCGGTCGAGCGGCCCGCGACGACGTCGGCGAGCGCCTCCCCCACGTTGTTGACGCTGCGCCAGTGCTTGCCGGCCGCCTCGGGCACCTGCTTCAGGGCGGCCTCGGTGAACGTGCCGGCCGGCCCGAGGTACGAGTAGGTCTCGTCGGGTCGTGGCGCTGCGGCATCCGTCATGCGGCCAGCCTACGGCGCGTGATCGCCGTGTTTCCCGGCGACGGCCCGGCTGGTGGGGGCAGAATCGCACGCAGGGGGTGCGAGATGACCGAGACGACGGATGTCGCGGCGCGACGCCGCGCGGTGCCCACCGACGAGGAACGCCGCATCGCCCTGCGGCGCATGAAACGACTGGCGGCGAGCCTGCTGCTCGTGGCAGCCGCGGTGTTCGCCGTCGCGTTCCCGCTGCAGGAGACCGTGCCGTGGATGGGCTTCGTGCGCGCCGCCGCGGAGGGCGCGATGGTGGGTGCGATCGCCGACTGGTTCGCGGTGACCGCGCTGTTCCGCCATCCGCTGGGCCTGCCGATCCCGCACACGGCGATCATCCCGCGCCGCAAGGACGAGATCGGCGCCGCGCTCGGGGCCTTCGTCGAAGACGAGTTCCTCTCCGACGCGGTCGTGGCCGGCAAGCTCCGCTCGATGGGCGTCGCGCGACGACTCGGCGAGTGGCTGCGAGAGCCCGAGAACGCCGAGCGGGTGACCGCCGAGGCCTCCGTCGCTGGCCGCGGCGTGCTCGCGCTGCTCGCCGACGACGACGTCGCGAACGTCATCGAGCAGCTCGCGCGCAAGCACCTGCTCGAGCCCGAGTGGGGTCCCGCGATCGGACGCGTCAGCGCACGGCTCGTCGCCGCCGACCAGCAGCGCGCCGCGGTCGACGCGATGCTCGAGCGCGCCGAGGGCTGGCTCGTCGCGCACCCCGAGGCGTTCGGCAGCATGGTCTCGAGCAGGCTCCCCAAGTGGATGCCCGGCTTCGTCGGCGGACTCGTCGACGACAGGGCCTATCGCGAGGTGCTCGCGTTCGCGCGGTCCGTGCGCGACGAGCCGCACCATCCGCTTCGCGTCGCGATCGACGGCTGGCTCGCCGACCTCGCCGACGACCTGCAGCACGACCCCGCCATGATCACGCGCGTCGAGCGGCTCAAGGCCGACCTCGTCGACAGCCCGCGGCTGCGCGAGTTCGCGGGCGAGGTGTGGGGCTCGGTGAAAGTCTCGCTGGCGGCCTCGCTCGAGGACCCGGCCAGCGAGCTGCGGGCCGGGCTGCGCTCGGCGCTCACCGAGGTGGGCGCACGGCTCGCGACCGACCCCGAGCTCGCCGGAAAGGTCGACGTGTGGGTCACGGATGCCGCGGCCTACGTCGTCGGCAAGTACCGCCACGAGATCGCGGGCGTCATCACCGAGACCGTCGAGCGCTGGGACCCCACCGAGACCACCGAGAAGATCGAACTGCAGGTCGGGCGCGACCTGCAGTACATCCGCATCAACGGCACGGTCGTGGGCGCGCTCGCGGGCCTCGCGATCCACGCGATCGCGACGGCGGTGCAGTCGCTGACGTGACGCACCCGTACGGGTCGAGGAGCGCCGGAGGCGCGGCTCGAGACGCGTCGTAAAGGGGTGTCGCGGGGCGGGGCTGAGGGGCAGACTGGGGGCATGCACGAGCGAGCGGGCACCCCGGCGACCGAATCCGACCTGATCGACGTGGAGGCCCTGCTCAGGGCGTACTACGACCTGCATCCGGATGTCTCGATCCCCGAGCAACGCGTCGTGTTCGGCACCTCGGGCCACCGCGGGTCCAGCCTCAACACGGCGTTCAACGAGGACCACATCCTCGCGATCACCCAGGCCGTCGTCGACTACCGCAACAGCCAGGGCATCACCGGGCCGCTGTTCATCGGCGCCGACACGCACGCCCTGAGCGGCCCCGCGCAGACGACCGCGCTCGACGTGCTCGTCGCGAACGGCGTGCGCGTGCTCGCCGACGAGTACGACGACTACGTGCCGACGCCGGCGCTCAGCCACGCCATCCTGAAGTGGAACAACGATCCCGCGAAGCGCGCCGAGGGCGAGGCCGACGGCATCGTCATCACCCCGAGCCACAACCCGCCGCAGGACGGCGGCATCAAGTACAACCCGCCGCACGGCGGCCCCGCCGACTCCGACGCGACGAGCTGGATCGCGAAGCGCGCGAACGAGCTCATCGCGGACGAGCTGCACGAGGTCAACCAGGCCGAGCCGAGCGCGGTCGAGACGTACGACTTCCGCGGCAGCTACGTCGAGGACCTCGCGCAGATCATCGACTTCGACGCGATCAAGCGCAGCGGCATCCGCATCGGCGCCGACCCGCTCGGCGGCGCGTCGGTCGGCTACTGGGGCGCCATCCGCGACCGCTACGGCATCGACCTCGAGGTCGTGAACGAGAAGGTCGACACGCGCTGGGCGTTCATGACGCTCGACTGGGACGGCAAGATCCGGATGGATCCGTCGAGCCCGAACGCGATGGCGTCGGTGCTCGCCAACCGCGACCGGTTCGACATCCTCACCGGCAACGACGCCGACGCCGACCGGCACGGCATCGTCACGCCCGACGGCGGGCTCATGAATCCCAACCACTACCTCGCGGTCGCGATCGAGTACCTCTACACGCACCGGCCCGACTGGCCGGCGGATGCCGCGATCGGCAAGACGCTCGTGTCGAGCTCGATGATCGACCGCGTCGCCGAGTCGCTCGGCCGCACGCTCGTCGAGGTGCCGGTCGGGTTCAAGTGGTTCGTGCCCGGACTCATCGACGGCTCGGTCGGGTTCGGCGGCGAGGAGAGCGCCGGCGCCTCCTTCCTGCGCAAGGACGGCACTGTGTGGACCACCGACAAGGACGGCATCCTGCTGTGCCTGCTCGCATCCGAGATCCGCGCCGTCACCGGCAAGAGCCCCTCGCAGCTCTACGCCGAGCTCGTCGAGCGGTTCGGCGACCCGGCGTACGAGCGAACGGATGCCGCGGCATCCCCCGCGGAGAAGGCCGCGCTCGGCAAGCTCGACGGCGACGCGATCAGTGCGACCGAGCTCGCCGGAGCCCCGATCACCGCGAAGCTCTCGGCGGCCCCCGGCAACGGCGCGGCGATCGGCGGGGTGAAGGTGCAGACGGCCGACGCCTGGTTCGCCGCACGCCCGA
>DASTQT010000216.1:0-3432 GCA_035761605.1 Agromyces sp.
GTGTCGGCACTCGTCGGCAACCAGTGGGGCATCGAGACGATCTACTCGGGGCTCGCGCAGGGCCTCGGCGCCGAGCTCGTGTTCCTCGCCGGCGGCTACCGCCGGTTCGGCGTCGTGACGGCCATGCTCGCGGGCGCCGCGGCGGGTCTCGCGGCGTGGACGCTCGAGCTCTTCCTCTCGGGCAACCTGCAGAAGTCCGCCGAGTTCCTGTTCCTCTACCTCGGCACCGTCGTGGTGTCCGGCGCGATCCTCGCAGGCCTGCTCGGCTGGATCGTCGTCCGGGCCCTCGCGGCCACCGGCGCCCTCAACCGGTTCGCCGCCGGGCGGGACGTGACCGGACGGGTCTGAGCGTGGACCGTTCCGCCGGCCTCGCCGGCCCCGCCCGTGTGGACGCCACCGGGTGGGGCTGGCGACACGCCGGACGCCGCCGGCACGCGCTGCACGGCATCGACCTCGTCGTCGAGCCGGGCGAGCGGGTGCTGCTCCTCGGCCCGTCGGGCTCGGGCAAGTCGACGCTGCTCCACGCGCTCGCGGGCGTGCTCGGCGGCGACGACGAGGGCGAGCAGACCGGTTCGCTCCGGATCGACGGGCGGCCGGCGGCCGCCGCGCGCGGGCGGGCGGGGCTCGTGCTGCAGGATCCGGACTCGCAGGTCATCCTCGCGCGCGTCGGCGACGACGTCGCCTTCGGGTGCGAGAACCTCGGCGTGCCCCGCGAGGAGACCTGGCACCGCGTCGCCGAGGCCGTGGACGCGGTCGGCCTGGACCTGCCGCTCGACCATCCCACTTCGCAGTTGTCGGGCGGGCAGAAGCAACGGCTCGCCCTGGCCGGCGCGATCGCGATGCGGCCCGGCCTGCTGCTGCTCGACGAACCGACCGCGAACCTCGACCCGGCGGGCGTCGCCGAGGTGCGCGAGGCCGTCGGCCGCGTGCTCGAGCGCACGGGTGCGACGCTCGTGGTCGTCGAGCATCGCGTCGAGGTGTGGCAGCACCTCGTCGACCGGGTCGTGGTGCTCGGCGCCGACGGGGCGCTCATCGCCGACGGTGCGCCGTCCGACGTGCTCGCAGCGCGCGCCGCGGAGCTCGCCGCTGCCGGGGTCTGGGTGCCGGGCGTGCCGCTCGGGGTGCCGTCGGCGACGGATGGCGCGCCCACCGGCGCCGCGCCGATGCTCGCGGCCCGCGGGCTCGCCATCGGCCGCGGGCGCGGCGCCGTCCTCCACGAGGGCCTCGACCTGACGCTCCCGGAGGGCACCTCGAGCGTGCTCACCGGGCCGAACGGCGCCGGAAAGTCCACGCTCGCGCTCACGCTGGGCGGGCTGCTCGCCCCGCGTGCCGGCGCGGTGGTGGCGGCGCCCCGACTCGCCCGAGGGCTCGACGCGGCCCCGGTCAGGTGGCGCTCGCGCGACCTGCTGACCCGCATCGGCACGGTGTTCCAGGAGCCCGAGCACCAGTTCGTCGCATCGACCGTCCGTGACGAGATCGCCGTCGCACCGCGCGCGCTCCGCCTCGCCGGCCACGAGGTCGACGCGCGCGTCGACGAGGTGCTCATGCGCCTCCGGCTCGACCACCTCGCCGCCGCGAATCCGTTCACCCTCTCCGGCGGGGAGGCGCGGAGACTCTCGGTCGCCTCGGTCCTCGCGACGCGGCCCGACGTCGTGATCCTCGACGAGCCCACGTTCGGCCAGGACCGGCTCGGCTGGGTGGAACTCGTGCGCCTGCTCCACGAACTCGTCCGCGGCGGCACGACGCTCCTCTCCGTCACGCACGACCTCGCCTTCACCGCGTCGCTCGGGGCGCTCCGCCTCACGCTCGAAGCGCGCGACGCCCGCGACCGCGCCGGGAGCCGGTCGTGAGCGCGGCGCACCTCGCAGCGGCCGGGCCCGAGCCGACGCTCCGGTTCGTCGACCGGGTGAACCCGGTGACGCGCCTCGCCGCCGCAATGGTGCTCACCACGCCACTGCTCCTCACGGTCGACTGGGTGAGCGCGGCCATCGCGCTCGGCATCCAGCTCGTGCTGTTCGCGATCGCAGGCGTGACGCCGGCGCTGCTCGTACGCCGCACCTGGCCGATCCTCATCGCGGCGCCCGTCGCCGGACTCAGCATGCTCCTGTACGGCCAGCCGTCCGGCACGGTGTACTGGGAGTTCTGGCTCGCGCGCATCACCGACGGCTCGATCGAGCTCGCGATCGCCGTCACCGTCCGAGTGCTCGCGATCGGCCTCCCGGCCGCGCTGCTGTTCATGCGCGTCGACCCGACCGACCTCGCCGACGGGCTCGCGCAGGTCGCACGACTCCCCGCGCGGTTCGTGCTCGGCGCGCTCGCTGCGACGCGGCTCGTGGGCCTGTTCGTCGAGGACTGGCGGGCCATGTCGCTCGCCCGCCGCGCGCGGGGGATCGGCGACCACGGCGCGATCCGCCGCGCGGCCACCATGGCCTTCGCGCTGCTCGTGCTGGCGATCAGACGCGGCACGAAGCTGGCGACGGCCATGGAGGCGCGTGGCTTCGGGGCCGACACCGAGCGCACCTGGGCCCGCGCGTCGCGAGTCGGCGGGCCCGACGCGGCACTGCTCGTGCTCGCGGCGGCGATCGCGGCCGTCGCGATCGCCGGATCCGTCTGGGCGGGCACGTTCCACCCGGTGTGGGCGTGATCGGCGGTCGCGCACTCGCACTCGAGCCGGCGTTGCGCGAGGTGCGGCGCGCGGCGGCGGCCACGCGCCATCCGCTCGTGCTGGTCGACGGGCCCAGCGGGGCCGGCAAGACGACGTTCACCTCGGCCCTCGTCGGCACCTGGCCGGGCGACGGGCCGACCGTCGTGCGTGTCGACGAGGCGATCCCCGGATGGCGCGGCCTCCGCAGCGGCGCCGGCACCCTCGCCGTCTCGCTCGTCGCCGCGAACGCCCGCGGGGCCGTCGGGGTGGTGCACCGATGGGACTGGAACGCCGACCGCCCCGGCGCGGACGCGCGGATCCCGCCGGGTGCGCCGCTGGTGATCGACGGCTGCGGCGCGTTCCTCGCCGGGGCCGGTCGCGCCGATGCCGTTCGCGTCTGGGTCGATGCGCCGTACGCAGAGCGCCGCGACCGAGCGCTGTCGCGCGACCGGGGCGCGTTCGATCCGTACTGGGACGACTGGGAGGCGGACTGGCGTCGTTACGTAGGCCAGGCACGTTCCGATCGCGTGCCCGCCGTCCGGGTCCGTCTCGGCCGCACCGGCCAGCGCGGCGCATGACCGCACCCGCCCCGCGGGACTACGGTGGGGTCATGGCAGATGCATCGACCTACGTGGCGGAGTTCCTCGACGGACCCCTCGAAGGCGACTTCGAGCAGCGTGCGCTCGTCGGCGGCAAGCCCGAGCAGCGCATCGGCATGGTGGCCGCGGTCGACGGCCTCGAGTCGCTGTTCTGGTACGAGGCGGTCGGCGAGCACGAGGTGAACGGCC
>DASTQT010000217.1:0-6900 GCA_035761605.1 Agromyces sp.
CGGACTCGCGTCGACCGAGGGCAGCGAGAGCGCGAGGAGCACGCGGTCGACCGTCTCGTGCCACGGGTCGGCGCCCGCGGCGTCGGCCCCGGCGAGCCATCCGGCCGCCGCGGCACGCCCCGCCGCAGTGAGCCGGTGCAGCGGCAATCCGTCGGCGGTCGTACCGGCCGGCACGATCAGCTTCTGCCCGGTCAGGCGGTCGAGCGTCGCATAGGTCTGGCCGACGTTGATCTCGCGCCGGCCCCCGGTGCGCGTGGCGAGGCCGCCGTGCAACTGGAAGCCGTACGCGGGTCCGTCGAGCAGCAGCACGAGCAGTGCATCGCGTACGGCCACCGGGTCTCCTTCGTCCGCGGGCAATCACTCACCCGGTGAGGAGTTTAGCGTCAGACCCTTGTCGATCCGCGGAAAGGCGGGCATACTCGTCCTGACGATTCGTCGTCGCCAATCGAACATTCGCGCTCACGCCGAGCCAAGCACGTTCTCGAGGTCGTAGGGGAAGACGCACCTCACGAGGAACGGAGCAGGAGATGGCGGAGCAGGTCACGCGGGCCGTACGCGCCGCGCGAGGGATGCTGTTCGTGCATTCGTCGCAGCGGGCGCTCTGCCCGCATGTCGAATGGGCGGCAGGCCGTGCGATCGGCACGGCCGTGAACTTCGACTGGGCCGAGCAGCCCGTGTTGCCCGGCACGATGCGCGCCGAATTCTCCTGGACGGGGGAGCCCGGTACCGGGGCCCGGATCGCGTCGGCGCTGCGAGGCTGGGAGCAGCTCCGCTTCGAGGTGAGCGAGGACCCGGGTCCGGGCAGCGACGGCGCGCGCTGGATGCACACCCCGGAACTCGGCGTCTTCTACGCGCAGGTCGACGTCGCCGGCAACGTGGTCGTCCCCGAGGACCGCATCCGCTACGCGATGGAGATCGCCGCGTTCGACGCGGGGGAGCTGCACCGCGAGCTGCGCCTCGCGCTCGGGCAGGCGTGGGACGACGAGCTCGAGCCGTTCCGACACGCGAGCGACTTCGCCCCGGTGGTGTGGCTGCACCGCGTGGGATGAGCCCCGCCGCCTGGTGGCGCGACGCGTTCGTCGGTCGACTCGATCCCGGCAGCGCACGACCGTAACCGTGGCGGCGATGCATCGGGCCCCGGCGCCGTGAGGCGACCGGGGCCCGATGCATGTCCGGGTGACGGGATGCCGCGGCATCCGCCCTCGCGTCAGACGCTGCGGAACGCGGCGACGGCGTTGTGCCCGCCGAAGCCGAAGGAGTTGCTGATCGCGACGAGATCGCCGTCGCCGAGCGGGCGCGGCGAGGTCACCACGTCGAGCGGGATCTCGGGGTCCTGCTCGGTGAGGTTGATCGTCGGGGGGAGCGTGCGCTCGTGGAGCGCGAGGACCGTGAAGATCGCCTCGATCGCGCCGGCACCGCCGAGCAGGTGTCCGGTCGACGCCTTGGTGGCCGTCACGGCGATCTCGTCGAGATGGTCGCCGAAGATGCGGCGCAGTGCGTTGTACTCCGCGATGTCGCCGACCGGCGTGCTCGTCGCGTGCGCGTTGACGTGCACGACGTCGGCCAGGCTCGCACCGGCGCCCTCGACCGCGGCCCTCATCGCGCGGGCGGCCGCGGACCCCTCGGGGTCGGGGGCCGTGATGTGGTACGCGTCGCTCGTGATCGCGCCGCCGAGCAGCTCGGCGTAGATGCGCGCACCACGTGCCTTCGCGTGCTCTTCGGTCTCGAGCACGAGCGCGGCACCGCCCTCGCCCATGACGAAGCCGTCGCGGCCGATGTCGTACGGGCGCGACGCGATCGCCGGGTCGTCGTTGCGGCGCGAGAGCGCCTGCATCGAGTTGAACGAGGCGATGGTGATGGGGTGGATGGCCGACTCGGAGCCGCCCGCGATGACGACGTCGGCGACGCCGTCCTGCAGGTGCTCCCAGGCGTTCACGAGCGACTCGGTGCTCGACGCGCAGGCGGAGACGACGGTGCGGATGCCGGCGCGCGCGTGGAGGTCCATGCCGACGGCGGCGCCCGGGCCGTTCGGCATGAGCATCGGGACGGTCATCGGCAGCACGCGGCGGGACCCGCGCTCGCGCAGGGTGTCCCACGCGTCGAGCAGCGTCCACACGCCGCCGATGCCGGTCGCCCAGTCGATGGCCAGGCGCTCGGGCTCGACCTCGGGGGCTCCCGCATCGGCCCAGGCCTCGCGGCCGGCGATCAGCGCGAACTGGCTCGACGGGTCGAGGCGCTTGACCTCGTGCCGCTCGAGCACCTCGGCCGCAGGGACCTTCGCGGTCGCAGCGAACGTGACGGGCAGCTCGTACTTCGCCACCCAGTCCTGCTCGATGGTGCGTGCGCCGGACGCGCCGGCGAGCAGTGCCTTCCAGCTGTCACGCGCAGTGGCGCCGATGGGCGTGGTCGCACCGATGCCGGTGATCACGATCTTCTTGGTCATACGAAATCACTCCGTGGGGGCGGGACGGCGGACGGGTCGGCTCACGCCGACCCGTCCGTTCGTCACCTAGGCCTGGGCGTTGACGATGAAGTCGACGGCGTCGCCGACGGTCTTGAGGTTCTTGACCTCTTCGTCGGGGATCTTCACGTCGAACTTCTCTTCGGCGTTGACGACGATCGTCATCATCGAGATGGAGTCGATGTCGAGGTCGTCGGTGAACGACTTGTCCGCCTCGACCGTGTCGGTCGCGATGCCGGTCTCGTCGTTGATGAGCTCGGCCAGGCCGGCAAGTACTTCGTCGCGGGACAATGCCATGGTTCTTCTCCTTGCAGGGGTGTCTCGTCGTATGACCGAGACACAGTCTAGATGGACGGGGAACGGCGGCTCAGGGCAGAACCACCACTTGGGCGCCGAACACGAGTCCGGCGCCGAAGCCGATCTGGAGGGCGAGGCCCCCGGAGAGCCCCGGGTTCTCCTCGAGCAGGCGGTGCATCGCGAGCGGGATCGATGCGGCCGACGTGTTGCCGGTCGTCACGATGTCACGGCCGATCGCGACGGATTCGGGCAGCTTGAGCTGCTTGGCGAACTCGTCGATGATGCGCATGTTCGCCTGGTGCGGGATGAACGCGGCGAGGTCGTTCGCGGTGATGCCCGCGGCATCCAGCGCCTGCTTGGCGACCTTCGCCATGTCCCAGACCGCCCAGCGGAACACCGTCTGGCCCTCCTGGCGGAGGGTCGGCCACTCCGACCTGCCCTCCCGGTAGTCGATGAGGGTGTGATTCATGCCGACCGCACCGGCCTTGGAGCCGTCGGAGCCCCAGACGGTCGCGCCGATGCCGGGCTCGTCGCTCGGGCCGACGACGACCGCGCCGGCGCCGTCGCCGAGCAGGAACGAGATCGTGCGGTCGGTCGGGTCGACGACGTCGGAGAGCTTCTCGGCGCCGATCACGAGCGCGTAGTGCGCGGCTCCGGCGCGGATCAGGGCGTCGGCCTGTGCGACGGCGTACGCGTAGCCGGCGCACGCGGCGTTGGTGTCGTACGCCGCGGCCGGGTTGGCGCCGACGCGATCGGCCACGACCGCGGCGATCGACGGGGTCTGCTGCACGTTCGAGACCGTCGCGACGATGACGAGGTCGATCTGATCGGCCGGGATGCCCGACCGCTCGATCGCCTCGCGCCCGGCTTCGGTCGCGAGGTCGACCGCGAGCACGTCGGCACCGGCCCGGACGCGCGTCACGATGCCCGTCCGCTGGCGGATCCACTCGTCGGAGGAGTCGATCGGGCCGACCAGGTCCTCGTTCGGCACGGAGTTCTCGCCGCGGGCCGCGCCCACCGAGTACAGGCGGGTGAAGGCGGGTCCGTGCGACTGGGTGAGCGTGGGATGCGTCATGCGTTCTCTCGTCCGGAATCGGGTGGTGTTACGCGGCCTGCTCGAGCAGCTCGATCGCGGCGGGCAGGTCGTCGGGCGTCTTGACGGCGACGGTCGGAACGCCCTTGAGCGCGCGCTTGGCGAGCCCGACGAGCGCGCCGGCCGGCGCGAGCTCGATGAGGCCGGTGACGCCGGCCGCGGCGAACGCGTCCATGCAGCGGTCCCAGCGGACGGGCGAGGCCACCTGGCCGACGAGCAGGTCGAGGAACTCGGCGCCCGACGCGACCTGGGAGCCGTCGCGGTTCGTCCAGAGCGTGACGCCGGGGTCGGAGACCGACAGCGACGCGGCCACGTCGGCGAGTCGTTCGCGTGCGGGCTGCATGTAGCGCGTGTGGAACGCCCCCGCGACCTGCAGCGGGATGACGCGCGCGCCGGCGGGCGGCTCTGCCCTGAGCTGCTCGAGTGCGTCGACCGCACCTGCGACGACGACCTGGCCGCCGCCGTTGAAGTTCGCGGGCTCGAGTCCGAGCGCCTCGAGGCGCGCGAGCAGGTCGGTCTCGTCGGCGCCGATCACGGCGCTCATGCCGGTCGGCGCGAGCGCGGCGGCATCCGCCATGGCACGACCGCGCGCGGCGACGAAGCGCATCGCGTCGGCGTCGTCGAACACGCCGGTGGCGGCGGCCGCGGTGATCTCGCCGACCGAGTGACCGGCCACGCCGCCCACCTGCTCCGCACGGCCGTCGGCCACGAGGGCACCGAAGGTCAGGATTCCCGCCGCGACGATGAGCGGCTGCGCGATCGCGGTGTCGCGGATCGTGTCGGCGTCGCTCTCGGTGCCATGCAGTGCCAGGTCGATCCCGGCGGCGTCGGAGAGGCCGGCGAGGCGCTCGGCGAACGAGGAATCGGCGAGCCAGGGAGCGAGGAAACCGGGGGTCTGGGAGCCCTGTCCAGGGCAGACGACGACGATCACCGCTCCAGTCTGCCAATCCCACGGGGGTCGCGTGTGTGCACTCGCGACAAGGTATCGACGAAGCCGTTGTCCCGACGGCACATACGGACGGTCAACTCGAGGTCCGTCGGCGCGGCGTCGCGTCGTGGTCGCTCATCGACCCGATGATCAGCGCCGACTGCAGGATGAGCGCCTCGCGGGCCCCCGTGGCATCCCACCCGATGACGTCGGAGACGCGCTTCAGGCGGTACCGCACGGTGTTCGGGTGCACGAACAGCTCGCGTGCCGTCGCCTCGAGCGAGCGGCCGTTGTCGAGGTAGCTCCAGAGCGTCGTGAGCAGCTCGGTCGAGTGCGCCTGCAGCGGTCGGTAGATGCGGTGCACGAGCGTCGCCCGCGCGAGCGGGTCGCCAGCCAGTGCACGCTCGGGAAGGAGGTCGTCGGCGTGCACGGGCCGCGGCGCATGCCGCCACGACCGCGCGACCGCGAAGCCCGCGAGGGCCGCCTTCGCGCTCTTGCCCGCGTCGACGAGGTTCGCGACCTCGTGCCCGAGCACGAGGTGCCCGGAGCCGAAGTGCGGCTCGAGCTGGGTCGCGATCTCCATGAACGTCAGCGCGGACGCCGTGCCGACCGACTCGTCGCCCTCGCGGCTGCGGGGGTCGGCGCGGCCGATCACGACGACGAGGCGGTTGCCCTGCACGCCCACGAGGACGTCGGCGTGCATGTGGCGGGCCGCGCGCCGCACCTGATCGACGTCGAACAGCTTCGGTGCCGTGCCCACGAGCACCGCGACCTCGCCGTGGCCGTGCCAGCCGAGGGCCGCGATGCGGCTCGGCAGCTCGTCGTCGTACTCGCCCGAGAGGATCGAGTCGACGACGAGCGCCTCGAGGCGCGCATCCCACAGGCCGCGCGCCTCGGCGGCGCGTGCGTAGACGTCGGCGGCGGCGAACGCGATCTCGCGCGAGTAGAGCAGGATCGCCTCGCGCAGCAGCTCGCCGCCGTCCTTGACGCGTTCCTCGACGACCTCGACCGTGACTCGGATGAGCTGCAGCGTCTGCTGCAGGCTCACCGATCGCAGCAGTTCCCGGGGAGCCGCGCCGAACACGTCGGCCGCGATCCACGGCGTGGACCGCGGGTCGTCGAACCAGGAGATGAACGACGTGATGCCCGCCTGGGCCACCAGGCCCACCGCCGAGCGCCGGCTCGGCGGCATCTCGCCGTACCAGGGCAGCGTGTCCTCGAGACGCTTGAGCGTCTGGGTGGACAGCTCACCCGAAATGGTGCGCAACCACGCGAGGGTCTCCGCCTTGGTCCTGGGCTTCGTCGCCACCGTCTGAACGCCTGCTAGCTCTCGCCGCCGGCGGTGCCGGTCGTGCCCGCGTTCACGTCGTGGAGCCGGTACTTCTCGATCGCCTGGCCGGGCAGCGCCCGGTCGACCTCGCCGCGGTCGGCGAGCAGCTGCAGCGTGCGCACCACCACGGAGGGCCCGTCGATCTTGAAGTAACGGCGGGCCGCCGGGCGCGTGTCCGAGAAGCCGAAGCCGTCGGCGCCGAGCGTGGCGTACTGGCCGGGCACGTACGGCCGGATCTGCTCCTGCACCGCGCGCATGTAGTCCGACACCGCGACGAACGGTCCGCGGGCGCCCGCGAGCTTGTGCGTGAGGTACGGCACGCGGCGCTCGGCATCCGGGTGGAGGAAGTTGTGCTCGTCCACCGCGAGGCCGTCGCGGTTGAGCTCGGCCCAGCTGGTCACCGACCAGACGTCGGCCGACACGCCCCAGTCCTCTGCGAGGAGCTGCTGCGCCTCGAGGATCCACGGCACCGCGACGCCCGACGCGAGCAGCTGGGCCTTCGGCCCCTCGCCGTGCGACTCGGAGACGCGGTGGATGCCGCGGACGATGCCCTCGACGTCGACGCCCTCGGGCTCGGCCGGCTGCACGAGCGGCTCGTTGTAGACCGTCAGGTAGTACATGACGTTCGGGTCGGGGTGGTTGCCGCCGTACATGCGGTCGAGGCCGGAACGCACGATGTGCCCGATCTCGTAGCCGTACGCGGGGTCGTACGAGACGACGGCCGGGTTGGTCGCCGCGAGCAGCGGCGAGTGGCCGTCGGCGTGCTGCAGGCCCTCGCCCGTGAGCGTGGT
>DASTQT010000218.1:0-3667 GCA_035761605.1 Agromyces sp.
CCGGCGGCCGAAGCGGTCGCCGGCGCTGCCCATGGCGACGAGCAGCGCCGCGAGCACGAGCGGATAGGCGTCGATGATCCACAGCTGTTGCGCGGCCGTCGGGCCGAGGTCGCGCGCGATCTCGGGCAGCGCGAAGCTCAGCACGGTGTTGTCGACCGAGACGAGCAGGACCGGCAGCATGAGCACCGCGAGCGCGACCCACTGGCGGCGGGAGCCGCGCGACGGGCGCGAACGGCCGGGGTCGGCGTGGGTGGGGGCGGATGCCGCGGCATCCGCTCGCACGGGCAGCGTAGCGGTGGTCGTCGTCTCGTTGGTCATTTCAGTTTCCTATAACTGTACCGTCTGGACGGTAGAGTATCAGATGCCCGCGACATCCACCCCTCGCTACGATCGGACCCATGAGCCGCCCACCCGCCGCCCGCGACGCCGTACTCGACGCGTTCGAGCGCATCCTCATCGACGCCGGCGAGCGGGCGGCGACGCTCGACGCGACCGCGAAGGCCGCCGGGGTCTCCAAGGGCGGCCTGCTCTACCACTTCGCCAATCGCGAGGCGCTCGTCGACGGCGTGCTCGAACGGTTCTCGACGCTCGTCGACGAGGACATCGCCGTGCTCGAGCGTGCGCCGGAGGGCGCCGTCGCGTACTACGTGCGTTCGTCGGTCGCGGTCGGCTCGCCGCTCGACCGTGCGGCCGTCGCCGCCACCCGCCTCGCCCAGGCCGGGCACGAAGCGGCCGCCCGCACCATCCGCTCCGTCCGCCAACGCTGGCTCGCGGCCGTTCGACGGCACGTCCCCGACCCGACGGTCGCGCTCGCGATCACCCTCATCGGCGACGGGCTGTACTACGACTCGGCGTTGCACGGGCAGGACCCCGAGCTCGGGGTCGACGCGCCGCCGCCCGCTGAGCTCGACGCGCTCGTCGCGCTGCTCGAGCGGCTCGCGACCGGTGGTCGAGCAGGGCCGTAGGCGCCCCCGGTGGTCGAGTAGCGCCGAAGGCGCCCCCGGTGGTCGAGTAGCACCGAAGGCGCGTATCGAGACCGCTACGACTCGGTGATGTCGACCTCGACCATGACGTCGGCGGCGATCGCCTCGCGCACGCGCTCGAGCACCTCGGTCGGGACCGGCGAGTCGACCGTCAGGACCGACAACGCCTGGCCGCCGGCCTCGCGACGCGCGATCTGCATGCCCGCGATGTTGATGCCGGCCTCGCCGAACTCGCTGCCGTAGACCGCGACGATGCCGGGACGGTCGGTGTAGATCATCACGATGTGGTGGTCGACGATCGGCACCTCGATCTCGTAGCCGTTGATGCCGACGAGCTTCTCGATCTGCTTCGGCCCGGTGAGCGTGCCCGAGACCGACACCTGGGTGCCGTCGGCGAGCGCGCCCGTGAGCGTGATCACGTTGCGGTATTCGGGGCTCTCGGCGTCGGCGATGAGGCGGACGGCCACGCCGCGCTGCTCGGCGAGGAGCGGCGCGTTGACGTACGAGACGGTCTCGCTCACGACGTTCGTGAACAGGCCCTTGAGCGCGGCGAGCTTGAGCACGCTCACGTCGTAGTCGACGAGCTCGCCGTGCACCTCGACGTCGAGGCTCTCGAGCGGACCCTGCGCGAGGCCGGCGAAGAGCTGGCCGAGCTTCTCGACGAGCGGGATGCCGGGACGCACGTACGGGTCGATGACGCCGCCCGCGACGTTGACCGCGTCGGGCACGAGCTCGCCGGCGAGCGCGAGGCGCACCGACTTCGCGACCGAGATGCCGGCCTTCTCCTGCGCCTCGTCGGTCGACGCGCCGAGGTGGGGCGTGACGACGACGTTCGGCAGCGCCAGCAGCGGCGACTCCTTCGGCGGCTCCTGCACGAACACGTCGAGCGCGGCGCCCGCGATGGTCTTGGCGACGAGCGCGTCGTGCAGCGCGTCCTCGTCGATGAGGCCGCCGCGCGCGACGTTGACGATGAACGCGGTCGGCTTCATCTTCGCCAGCTGCTCGGTGGAGATCATGCCGGTCGTCTCGGGGGTCTTCGGCATGTGGATGGTGATGAAGTCGCTGCGCTCGAGGAGTTCGTCGAGCGTGACGGTCTGCACGCCGAGCTGCTGGGCGCGCGCGGCCGTGATGTACGGGTCGTACGCGATGACCTCGACGCCGAACGCCTGCAGGCGGGCCGCGATGAGGGCGCCGATGCGGCCGAGGCCGATGATGCCGACGGTCTTCTCGTAGAGCTCGACGCCGGTGTACGCCGAGCGCTTCCACTCCCCCTGCGCCAGTGCGGCGTGCGCGGCCGGGATGTGGCGGGCGAGGCTCAGGATGTGGCCGACCGTGAGCTCGGCCGCCGAGATGATGTTCGACGTCGGCGCATTCACGACCATGACGCCCGCCGTCGTGGCGGTCTTGATGTCGACGTTGTCGAGCCCGACGCCCGCGCGGGCGATGACCTGCAGGTTCGGCGCGGCCGCGAGCGCCTCGGCGTCGACCTTCGTGGCCGATCGCACGAGGATCGCGTTCGCGTCGGCGAGTGCCGCGAGCAGCGCCGGACGGTCGGTGCCGTCGACGTTGCGGATCTCGAAGTCGGGCCCGAGGGCGTCGACGGTGGCGGGCGAGAGTTCTTCGGCGATCAGCACGACCGGCTTGGTCACGGACGGGTCCTCACTGCGGTTGGAAGATGCGGCGCGAGACCGCGGAATGTCGCGCCGACATCGTCGGAGGCGCGGATGACGCGGCCAGCCTACTTCAGGGCGGGGGCGCCGCCCGAATCGTGTGACGTGCGCAGGTGAGCGCGCGGCTCGGCTCGGGCTGCTCAGGCGAGCAGCGCCCCGAGCCCGAACATGAGCAGGATGTCGAGGTAGAGCGCCGCCGACACCGCGAGTCCGGTCAGGTAGATGGCTGTCTGCACGACCGGCGTGCGTCGCCGTCCGAGGAGGAACGCGACTGCGAACAGCACGACCGGCAGCAGGATGGCGGCGATGAGCACGACCCAGCCGAGCCCGGTGATCGAGGTCTCGAGCGCCGCGGCGATCCCGGTCATACCGATGAGGTTGCCGACCCCCTCCCACGCGTCGTACGCGAAGAACAAGCCGAATCCGATCGCGAGCGTCAGCTCGAGCCAGAACGGGGTGCGGCGGGCGGGCGCCTCGACCTCGGCGGTCATACGGTCACCCCCGCCACGAATGCGACGGGCAGGAGGACGACGGTTCCGATCAGCAGCCACACGAGGCGCGCCCTGGCGCGACCCCGCGTCAAGGCGAACGTCACGCCGAACCATAGCGCGGGTGCGAGCACCGCGAGCCACATGCCCAACGCGAACATGAACTGGGACAGGGGCTCGGCGGCGGTGTTCTGCACGCGCAGCACGCTGAAGATCCAGCCGAGCGTGTAGAGGAGGTACACGCCGCCGAAGACCCCGAGGAGCACGAGCTCGGCCGAGCCGGGCTGGGTCGCGCTGCCGTCATCCTCGTCGACGACCGGCGCATCGGATGCCGCGGCATCCGTCGTCTCGTTCTCGATCGGTGCAGCCGCGGCATCGCCCGTCGAAGCGAGCGGAACCGGTGAGCCGACCCGCTTCCACCCCGGTGCGAGCGAGGCGTCCTCGTCGCCCTCCCAGCGGAGGGCGTCATCCTCGTCGGGGTCCGGGCTCATGCGACCAGACTAGCGATCCGGACGACGCACTCGGC
>DASTQT010000219.1:0-2626 GCA_035761605.1 Agromyces sp.
ACCGCATCGGCACCGACCCGTACGGCTATGCCGTGCACGTCGGCCGCGTCGACGACACCGCCGCCAACCGCGAGCCGTCCGTCACGGCCGTCGTGAGCGCCGTCGCGCGCGTGCCCGAGGTGCGCCGGCACCTCATCGAGCTGTTCCGGGCGATCATCGCCGCCGAGCGCCGCGAGGGCATCGTCGTCGAGGGCCGCGACATCACGACGGTCGTCGCCCCCGATGCGCCCGTGCGGATCCTGCTCACCGCGTCCGAGGAGGTGCGGATGGCGCGGCGGTCGAAGGAACTCGTCGGACACTCCGCCGAGGCGACCGGCGCGCAGCTGCGCGCGCGCGACCGCGCCGACTCGAAGGTCGTCGACTTCATGAACGCGGCCGAGGGCGTCATCACCGTGGACTCGACCGACCTCGACTTCGGCGCGACCGTCGATGCGGTGGTCGACGTCATCCGCGACGCTCAGGTTCGAACTGGTTGAATAGACAGGTTGTGCGCCGGCCCGCACGACCCCGAGACCTTCCAGGAGATGCGATGACCGACCGCGACGACGAGTTCGACGCCACCGACGACGACCTCGCCGAGCGCCTCGCCGGCGTCGACGAGGACCTCGCCGAGCAGCGCGCCGCCGCACTGCGCTCGGGCCTCGACGACTTCGAGCTCGACGAGGAGGACCTCGAGCTGCTCGAGCTCTCCGAGGAGGGCGAGGAGGGCATCCGCTACCTGCCCGCGCTGCCGGTCATCGCGATCGTCGGCCGCCCGAACGTCGGCAAGTCGGCGCTCGTGAACCGCATCCTCGGCCGCCGCGAGGCCGTCGTGGAAGACACGCCGGGCGTCACGCGCGATCGCGTCTCGTACAAGGGCGAGTGGCTCGACCGCCGCTTCACGCTCGTCGACACCGGCGGCTGGGAGCCCGACGCCCGGGGCATCGACGCCTCGGTGGCCGCGCAGGCCGAGGTCGCGATCGACCTCTGCGACGTCGTGCTGTTCGTGGTGGATGCCACGGTCGGCGCGACCGCGACCGATGAGCACGTCGTGCGGCTGCTGCGCAAGACGAAGAAGCCCGTGTTCCTCGTCGCCAACAAGGTCGACGATGCGCGTCAGGAGCCCGAGGCCGCCGCGCTGTGGAACCTCGGGCTCGGCGAGCCGTACCCGGTGTCGGCGCTGCACGGCCGCGGCGTGGCCGACATGCTCGACGAGGTCTTCAAGGTCCTCCCGCAGGTCTCCGCGGTCGCCAAGGAGGAGTTCGGCGGCCCCCGCCGCGTCGCGATCCTGGGCCGCCCGAACGTCGGCAAGTCGAGCCTGCTCAACAAGGCCGCGCGCGAGGAGCGCGTGGTCGTCAACGAGCTCGCCGGCACGACCCGCGACCCCGTCGACGAGCAGATCGAGCTCGGTGGCAAGATCTGGCGCTTCGTCGACACCGCCGGCATCCGCCGTCGCGTGCACCTGCAGCAGGGCGCCGACTTCTACGCGTCGCTGCGCACCCAGGCCGCGCTCGAGAAGGCCGAGGTCGCGGTCGTGCTGCTGGATGTCTCGCAGCCGATCTCCGAGCAGGACGTCCGCATCATCGACCTCGTGCTCGAGTCGGGCCGCGCGCTCGTGCTCGCGTACAACAAGTGGGACCTCCTCGACGACGACCGTCGCCGCTACCTCGAGCGCGAGATCGAGCAGGACCTGCACCACGTGCAGTGGGCGCCGCGCGTGAACATCTCCGCGAAGACCGGCCGGCACCTCGAGAAGCTCGTGCCCGCGCTCGAGACCGCGCTGGAGTCGTGGGACACGCGCATCCCGACGGGCAAGTTCAACGCCTTCCTCACCGAGCTCGTGCAGGCGCACCCGCATCCGCTGCGCGGCGGCAAGCAGCCCCGCATCCTGTTCGGCACGCAGGCGTCGACGCGGCCGCCGACGTTCGTGCTGTTCACGACCGGGTTCCTCGACCCGGGCTACCGCCGGTTCATCCAGCGCCGCCTGCGCGAGATCTACGGCTTCATCGGCACGCCCATCGTCACCAACATGCGCGTGCGCGAGAAGCGCCAGCGGTAGCGGACGGATGTCGCGGAGGAGCGCTTCGCGGTGGAGCTGACGGTGCGCGTGAAGCCGGGCAGCCGTCGCGGCCCGCTGGTCGAGGCGACGCCCGACGATCCCGCGGCCTCCGTCACCGTGCACGTGCGCGAGCGGGCGGTGGACGGCGCCGCGAACGCGGGCGTGATCGCGGCGATCGCCGAGCACTTCGGCGTGCCTCGCCGCGACGTCGAGATCGTGCGCGGGCACACCGCGCGGATCAAGCGCCTGCGGGTCGGCGGACTCTGATCGGCTGCAGCTGCCAGCCGCGCGCCTCGATGGGACGCGGCCGGCTGAACGCGGTGCGCACGCCCGACGAGGCGAGCACCGAGTCGGGCGGGCGGCTCGCCAGTTCGGGGAATCCGGAGGCTGCGAGCAGCTCGTCGTCGAGTTCGAGCAGCTCGGCGCGGAGCAGCGGCCACGGTGCGTGCGTGTTCCGTGCCCACATCGTGCGGCCGAGGTGCTGCTCGTGGTACCCCCAGCGCGCAGTGAGGAACGCGGCGAGTTCGGCGTCGGGCGCGTCGGTGGGCACCGGCGCACCGAGGCGTGCACGGATGCGCGTGGACGGCC
>DASTQT010000220.1:0-3310 GCA_035761605.1 Agromyces sp.
TGGCCCGCCGCCGCCGGCTCGACATCCTCGCCGCCATGGACGCAGCGGCCCCCGCGATCCTGCTGGCGCAGGCGATCGGGCGCCTCGGCAACTGGTTCAACCACGAGCTGTTCGGCTGGCCCACCGACCTGCCCTGGGGGCTCGAGATCGAGTCGGGCAACCCCGCGTTCCCGGCCGGCCTCGAGGACGGCACGCTGTTCCACCCGACGTTCCTCTACGAGATCGTCTGGAACGTCATCGGCGTCGTCGTGCTGCTCGGCCTCGAGCGGTTCTTCCGCCTGCGCTGGGGCATGATGTTCGCCGCGTACCTCATCTGGTACGGCGTCGGCCGTGCCGTCTTCGAGACGATCCGCGTCGACCCGAGCGAGATGTTCCTCGGCATCCGGTCGAACGTGTGGGCGTCGTTCGCCGCGATCATCATCGGCGTCGTCATCATCCTCGTGCAGCGCCGCCGTCACCCCGGCATCGAGCCGAGCGTGTACCGACCGGGCCGTGAATGGACGCCCGCGGATGCTGAGGTAGACTCGGACGACAACACCGAGTCCGACTCCGACTCTCTCGACGATGGCGTCGAGGGTGAGAACGAACCCGGCGAACCGGCTGCCACAAGCTCGAGCCGTTCGGCCTCCTCGTAGAGGCCCCGCCACCACCGCGTTCTCCGCCGCGGCGCCGCACCTAGCGCCGCGATTCCTCCTTCGTGGGCCGACGTCGTCCCCTGCCACCGAGATACCGAGGACGGTCAAACGTGTCGCTCCCCCCTCCCCACTCCAGGTTCGGAACCGTGCCGCCCGCGCAGGGCATGTACGACCCTGCCGCAGAGAAGGACGCGTGCGGCCTCGCCATGGTCGCGACCCTGCGCGGCACCGCCGGCCACGACATCATCACGGCCGCGCTCGACGCGCTCCGCAACCTCGAGCATCGCGGTGCGGTCGGCTCCGACGCCGGCACCGGCGACGGTGCGGGCATCATCACGCAGATCCCCGACGCGTTCCTCCGCGAGGTCGCCGGGTTCGCGCTGCCGCCGGTCGGCAACTACGCCGTCGGCAATGCGTTCCTCCCGGTCGACCCCACCGCGCGCAGCGGCGTCAAGCAGAAGCTGCAGCGGATCGCGGCATCCGAGGGCCTCGACGTGCTCGGATGGCGCGAGGTCCCCGTCCGCCCCGACGAGCTCGGCACGCTCGCCCGTGCCGCCATGCCCGTCGTGCAGCAGCTCTACGTGCGCAGCGCCGCGAGCACGTCCGAGGGCGAGCACCTCGAGGGGCTCGCGCTGGACCGGCTGACGTTCCGCCTGCGCAAGCGCGCGGAGCGCGAGCTCGAGCTGTACTTCGCCTCGCTGTCGAGCCGCACGCTCGTCTACAAGGGCATGGTCACGACGCTCCAGCTCGAGCCGTTCTACCCCGACCTCTCCGACGAGCGGTTCGCATCGAAGCTCGCGCTCGTGCACTCGCGCTACTCGACGAACACGTTCCCGTCGTGGCCGCTCGCGCAGCCGTTCCGCATGATCGCGCACAACGGCGAGATCAACACCATCCAGGGCAACCGGAACTGGATGCGCGCGCGCCAGTCCCAGCTCGAGTCAGAGGTGCTCGGCGACCTCGCGCCGCTCATGCCGATCGTGACCCCGGGCGCGAGCGACTCCGCCTCGTTCGACGAGGTCGTCGAGCTGCTCACGCTCGCGGGTCGCAGCCTCCCGCACGCCGTCATGATGATGGTGCCCGAGGCGTGGGAGAACCAGACCGAGATCGACCCCGCGCGCCGCTCGTTCTACGAGTACCACTCGATGCTCATGGAGCCGTGGGACGGCCCCGCGGCGATCGTGTTCACCGACGGCACGCTCGTCGGCGCGACGCTCGACCGCAACGGCCTCCGCCCCGGCCGCTACGTCGTCACCGACGACGGCCTCGTGGTCCTCGCGAGCGAGATCGGCGTGCTCGACGTGCCGCAGCGCAAGGTCGTCCGCAAGGGCCGGCTGCAGCCGGGGCGCATGTTCCTCGTCGACACCGAGGCGGGCCGCCTCATCGAGGACGACGAGATCAAGTCCGAGCTCGCGGCATCCGCCCCCTGGGGGGAGTGGCTCGACGAGAGCCGCATCCGCCTCGCCGACCTGCCGGAGCGCGAGCACATCGTGCACCCGCCGGCATCGGTGAACCGCCGCCAGCGCACCTTCGGCTACACCGAGGAGGAGGTCAAGATCCTCCTCGCGCCGATGGCCGCCACGGGTCAGGAGCCGCTCGGCGCGATGGGATCCGACACGCCGATCGCGGTGCTCTCCGAGCGTCCGCGCCTGCTCTTCGACTACTTCACGCAGCAGTTCGCGCAGGTCACCAACCCGCCGCTCGACTCCATCCGCGAGCAGGTCGTCACCTCGCTCTCGACCTCGCTCGGGCCCGAACGCAACCTGCTCACGGCCGGCGCCGAGCACGCTCGGCAGGTCTCCCTCGACTTCCCCGTGATCGACAACGACCAGCTCGCGAAGATCGTGCACATGACCGCGCCGTCCGGTGCGCGTACGTCGCGCGCGCTGCGCGGCCTCTACCGCGTCGACGACGGACCCGACGGCCTGCGCGCCCGGCTCGCCGAGCTCTGCCGCGAGGTCGACGAGGCGATCGACGAAGGGGCGTCGTTCATCGTCCTGAGCGACCGCGACTCGACCAAGGACCTCGCGCCGATTCCGTCGCTGCTCATGCTCTCGGCGGTGCACCACCACCTCATCCGCTCCGAGACCCGCATGAAGGTCGGCCTGGTGGTCGAGGCGGGCGATGTCCGCGAGGTGCACCACGTCGCGCTCCTCGTCGGGTTCGGCGCGTCGGCGGTCAACCCGTACCTCGCGATGGAGACCTGCGAGAACCTCGTCCGCTCGGGCGTGCTCGCAAGCGTGACGCCCGAACAGGCCGTGCGCAACGTCATCACCGCGCTGGGCAAGGGCGTGCTGAAGATCATGTCGAAGATGGGCATCTCGACCATCTCGTCGTACGCGGGCGCCCAGGCCTTCGAGGCCGTCGGACTCGCGCAGGAGTTCATCGACGAGTTCTTCACGGGCACCACCTCGAAGCTCGGCGGCGTCGGCATCGACGTGATCGCGGCCGAGAACCTCGCGCGCCACGCCGTCGCGTACCCGGCGGACGCCGCGGTGCGGGCGCACGAGCGCCTCCAGACCGGCGGCGAGTACCAATGGCGCCGCGACGGCTCGCCGCACCTGTTCAACCCCGAGACCGTGTTCCGCCTGCAGCACTCGACTCGGTACCGCCGGTACGACGTCTTCCGCGAGTACACCGAGCTCGTCGACTCGCAGGCCGAGCAGCTCATGACG
>DASTQT010000221.1:0-3802 GCA_035761605.1 Agromyces sp.
CCATCGAGGCATCGACCAGTGGGACCAGCGCCGCGTCGCCCGGGTCGCCCTCGGCGCGGGCCGGGCTGCGCCCGAGCAGGGTGGTGCCGGATGCCGCGAGCCGCGCGCCGTCCGCGAACACGAGCGTGGCCGAGGTGCGCGTGGCGGCGTGCGCGGCCGATGCCGCGACCGGGGCGCCGAGCGGCGGCGGCGACCACGCCCCGGAGGGCGCGGCCGCGTCGGGCGCCGGCGCCACGGGAGGCGCCGCGACCACGCCCGAGCTCGACCGGGCGGCCGGGATGAACGTGCGCTCGTCGATCGAGCGGTCGGTCGCGAGCGACGGCAGGTTCGGTCGCTCCGCATACGGCACCGCCTCGGCCTGCCGACGGGCGTGCCGGAGCGCCTTCGCGTCGAACGGATCGAGCCCGCCCCTGGCGTCGACGACCCAGCACCGGCCGACGCGGTCGAGCCAGCTCCTCCCCCGCCCCTCGGGATCCCACAGCCCGGACGCGAAGCACAGCGCCGGGCCGACGACGGGAAGAGCGACCTGCGACGCCCACAGCACGAGCACGCGGAGTACCACGCGCCAGAACCCGGGCCGGGCGAACGTCGCGACGTTCACCGACCGCAGGCCGAACGACGCCTTGCCGATCGTGACGCCGCGGCGGCCGTGCAGTGCGAGCTGGGTGATCCCGAGCGCGGCGACGAGCACCTGGCCGACGGCGACGAGCACGAGCGGACCGGCGAGCGCCGCGACATCCGCCGCCGGCACCTGCCCGCCGCCGGCGAGCACGACCGGGACCAGCTGCACCGAGCCGACCACCGCGGGCAGGGATGCGATCGCCCACGCCGCCGCGTCGAGCGCGAACGCCGCGGATCGGCGACCCGACGGCGCCGCCACCAGGCCGAGCGCGCCGGCATGGGCAGGGTCGGGCCGCCCGTCGGGGCCGACCCCTGCGATCGGGTCGTCGGCGTGCATCGTGATGCTCAACAGCGCTCCTCGGGTGTGCAGGGTCAGGGAGCCACCCAAGCAGGCCGGGTGCGCCACGTCGATGGGGAGCGCTCACCATGCGCGCCCGGTGTTCGAGCGTAGCGAACCGGATGCCGCGCCTCAGCGCGTGATCGGCTGGGGCCCCGCCGCGAGCTGCCGCTCGTACTCCTCGCGCGCCTGCCGGTTGCGCTCGGTCACCGTGCGGCCGTGCGCCGCGATCCATCCGCCGAACCAGATCGGCAGCTCGCGCGCGACGATGAACGCGATGATGGCGAACGGGTCGAGCCAGCGCTGCCGGATGAAGTCGGCCGCCTGCTCGGGCGTGAACTGCCAGGCGGCGACCGTGAGCAGCGACGCGCCGATGTAGGAGAAGTACACGATCACGCCCACGAGCAGGCCGAACACTGCCCAAGTCCACCAGGCGGCGCGGTTGAGGGCGACGGACAGCACGGCGAACGCGATGAAGAAGAAGATCACCGGGAGCCAGAACACCGGCTGCGACGCGAACTCGACGAACACGCCGACGGCCTCGAACGGGCCCTGTCCGAGCAGCACGAGGTAGGAGATGCCCGCGTACAGCAACGCGAAGACCACGGTGGCGATGAGCCCCACCAGGGCGCCGAAGCCACGGTTGCCCTGGGTGCGGGGCACGGGGGGCGCCTGGACGTAGATGGCCTGGGGCGTCGGCGGCACGTGAGCCGCGGGCGCTGCGGCTGCCGCGCCCGCGCCGGCCGCGCCGACGGTCTCGGGCACGCCCGTCTCGCGGCGCACGTCTTGGGCGCGGACGGGCTCGGGGCTTCCGGCGAGCAGGTCGTCGCGCTGCATCGCGGTCGTGTCGGTGCGGTCGGCGGGGTCGGAGCTGACGGGCGCGACCGGCGGGTGCTCCGCGCGCGCACGCTCGACGGCGGCGTCGAGCTCGGAGCGGTCGTGCACGACGGTGTCGCCCTCGGGGTGAGCGGATGCCGCGGCCTCATCGGCGCCCGTGAACAGCGGCTCGCTCGGCGGTTCTCCCGCGGCGTCGCTCGAGGGCGGCACGGGGTGCTCGAGCCGGTCGACGTGGTCGGCGTCGTCGGCCGTCGGATCGACCGAGGACTGCGCCTCGGCGGGCGTCGGCTCCTCTCGCTCGGCCGGCGCGTCGGTCACGCCGTCGCCGTCGAGGTCGCGCCCGTCGGGGTCGGATCCGGGAGTCGTGCTGCTCATCATCCGCTCCTTCCGGGCAGCACTGTCTGCCCGTGGTGCGCTCACTCTAGCAACGCGTCCGACGTCCGCCGCGGAACGCCGACGGCGCGGCTCAGGCGAAGAGCTGGGCGATGATGTCGGCGGTGTATCCGCTCACCGCGGGTCCGTCCCAGCGCGTCGCGACCCAGAGTCCCTCGCGGAGGAACTGCGACTCGCCGGCCGAGCCGGCGGCGCCCTCCCACTCGGCGACGCAGCGCGTGCCGCCGGACTCCTGGTAGCACTCCATGCCGGCCGCCTGGAACGCGGCGATCGCGGCGGCCGTCTGCGACTCGTCGACGGCCGCGACGTTCGTGACGAGGCCGATGCTCCCGTCGCCGGGCTCGGGCGGCAGCCAGCCGCACGTGAGCTGCGAGGTCTCCTGCAGCACGGGCAGCGCGACGGCGTCGCCGGTGCCGAAGACGGGCGGCGCGCCGTCGGCGGTCGACCATTCGGGATTCAGGACGTAGTCGGGCGCGAAGTCGCCCGACCAGTCCCCCGTGTAGATGGCCGTGCAGTCGGTGGGGATGCGGGGATCGCGCACGGGCTCGGGCTCGGGAACCACGACCGGCGCCGGGGCGAGCTGCTCGGACGGCGAGGGGCGGGACGCCGCGGCCGGTTCCGCCGACCCGTCGCCGGACGGCGGCAGGAGCAGCACCGCGAGCACCACGGCGACGGCGATCACGAGCACGACCGCGGCGGCGATGAGCCAGGTCACGGGTCGGCGCAGGACGGGGACACTCTCGGGCATGTGGACTCCGGGTCGCGGATCGGGGAGCAAGGTGACGACCGCCGAGATCCTAGCCCGCCGACCTGAGTGCCGACAGACCGGGCGGAGCGGAACGCCGTCGTCCGGGTGGTGGTGGATACGCCGACGGGCCCCGGAATCCGGGGCCCGTCGGGGTGCGGCGAGGCGGCGCCGGAGCGCCGCCCCACCGTGGATCAGCTGTAGTTGCCGGGCGTGAAGTCGTCGCTCGAGAACGAGTCGAAGTCGACGAAGCTGAGGTCGCCCTCGGTGAACGACGCGTCGTCGGCGAAGATGCGGTTCGGGTAGCGCTCCGCCTTCGCCTCCTCGGTCGCCTCGACGGTGACGTTCCGGTACTTGTTCAGGCCGGTGCCCGCCGGGATCAGCTTTCCGATGATCACGTTCTCCTTGAGGCCGACCAGCGGGTCGGACTTGCCCTCCATGGCGGCCTGCGTGAGCACGCGGGTCGTCTCCTGGAAGGACGCCGCCGACAGCCACGACTCGGTCGCGAGGGAGGCCTTCGTGATGCCCATGACCTCCTGGCGACCCGAGGCGGTCTTCTTGCCCTCGGTGAGCGTCGCACGGTTGATCTCGTTGTACTTCGAGCGGTCGACGAGCTCACCCGGGAGCAGGTCGGTGTCGCCGTGGTCGACGACGGTGACCTTGCGCAGCATCTGGCGCACGATGACCTCGATGTGCTTGTCGTGGATCGGCACGCCCTGCGAGCGGTACACGTCCTGCACGCCGTTGACCAGGTGCTTCTGCACCTCGCGCACGCCCTTGACCCGGAGGACCTCCTTCGGGTCGACCGTGCCGACGATGATCTGCTGGCCGAGCTCGACGTGCTGGCCGTCCTCGACGAGCAGCGTCGA
>DASTQT010000222.1:0-4266 GCA_035761605.1 Agromyces sp.
CGCACTGGTCCGTCAACGTGCGGAAGTTCCAGCAGCGCATCCGCTCGCTGCAGCAGCTCGTCGAGCTCGACTCGCTCACCCGGCAGGCCGCGGAGTTCCTCCGCATGAGCGTGCTCGCGGGTGCGAACATCCTCGTCTCGGGTGCGACGCACACCGGCAAGACGACGATGCTCAATGCGCTCATGTCGAGCGCGCGCACCTCGGATCGAGTGGTGACCGTCGAGGAGACGTTCGAGCTCGACCTCGACGTGCGCGACCTCGTCTCCATGCAGTGCCGGCAGCCGAGTCTCGAGGGCACGGGCGAGATCACGCTGCGCCGTCTGATCAAGGAGGCGCTGCGCATGCGACCCGACCGGCTCATCGTCGGCGAGGTGCGCGAAGCCGAGAGCCTCGACCTGCTCATCGCCCTGAACTCGGGCCTTCCGGGCATGTGCACCATCCACGCGAACTCGGCGCGCGACGCGCTCGCGAAGCTCTGCACGCTGCCGCTGCTCGCGGGGCGCAACATCGACTCGGCGTTCGTCGTACCGACGGTCGCGAGCTGCATCGACCTCGTCGTGCACCTCACGATCGATCGGCAGGGGCGCCGCCGTGTCGCTGAGATCGCTGCGCCGACGGGCAAGTCCGTTGGCGCCGCGGTCGCGGCCGACGCGATCTTCCGGCTCGACGGCGGCGAACTAATGGCGACCGGGTCCCGTCCTGCGCGGCTCGAGAAGTTCGCCGCGGCCGGCCTCGACCCCGCGATCGTGCTGGGGGAGGCGGCGTGAGCGTGCTGCTCGGCGCGACCTTCGGGGTCGGAGTGCTCCTCATCGCGTCGACCTGGCTCTGGCCGAGGCGAGCGGATGCCACGCCGCGGGCCGGCCGGCGGTCGACCATCGCCGACGAGCTGGCGCTCGCCGGCATCCCGGGCGTGCCGGTCGGCGCCGTAGTCGTGGTCGCGGCCGTGCTCGGGATCGTCGCGGCGGCGCTCGCGCAGGCGATCTTCGCGGTGCCCGTCCTCACGGCGGTCGCGGGCCTGCTCGGCGCGCTCCTCGTGGCGTTCGTGATCCGGGCGCGAGCGAACCGGCGTCGCGCGGTGAACCGCACGATCTGGCCCGACGTGGTCGACCACCTCGTGGCATCCGTGCGGGCCGGGATGTCGCTGCCCGACAGCATCGGCGCGCTCGCCGAACTCGGACCCGCGGCCACCCGGCCGGCGTTCGCCGGTTTCGACGACGAGTTCCGCCGTACCGGCGACTTCGGCTCGGCGGTCGATTCGCTCAAGTCACGGCTGGCCGACCCGGTGTCCGATCGGATCCTCGAGACGCTGCGGATGGCGCGCGAGGTCGGCGGCACCGATGTCACCGCCGTGCTCCGCGGCCTGTCCACCTACCTCCGCGAGGACGCCACGCTCCGCGCCGAGGTCGTTGCGCGGCAGTCCTGGATCCGCAACGCCGCCAGGCTCGGCGTCGCGGCACCATGGCTGCTGCTGCTCGTCCTCGCGAGCCGGCCCGAGACGCTCGAGGCGTACGACTCGGCCGCGGGCGCCGCGCTGATCCTCGTCGGCGTCGGCGTGACGATCGTCGCGTACCGCCTCATGCTCGGCCTCGGCCGGCTTCCGGAGGAGCGCCGATGGTTCACCTGAGCGCGATCCCCGCGATCGCCGTCGCCCTCGGCGCCGTGCTCGGCCTCGGCCTCTGGCTCGTCGCCGCATCGACGCCGCGACTCGGGCGCGCCCGCCTCGTCGAACGCGTCGCCCCGTACATCACGGACTTCTCCGCTGAGGCGCGGGCCATGCGTTCGCGCCCCGACGCCGATCCGGGGTCCGTGCTCGGCATGCTCCTCCTGCCCGCCGCGCGTCGACTCCGAGCGCTCCTCAGCGCCGGCCTCGGAGGCAACGACACCATCGCCCGTCGGCTCCGACAGGCGGGGGCGGATGCCTCGGTCGAGCGCTTCCGCGGCGAGCAGCTCGCGTGGGCCGGACTCGCGTTCGCGCTCGGTGCCGGCATCGCGCTGTTCGCGCCGTCCTTCGCCACGATGCCGCCGATCGTGCGCACTGCGGTGCCGGTGCTCGCCGCGGTCGCCGGGGCGGTGGCGAGGGACTGGATGCTGCAGCGCGCGGCCCGGCGCCGCCTCGCCCGGATCTCCTCCGAACTGCCGACGATGCTCGAGTTCCTCACGCTGAGTCTCACGGCGGGCGAGGGCATGCTCGACGCGCTCCGCCGCGTCGCCCGCGCGGGCTCGGGGGAGCTGCCCGCCGAGTTCGCCCGCGTCGTCGCCGCGGTCGGCGCGGGTGTCCCGCTTCCGACCGCGCTCGCCGAGCTCCGCGACGGACTCGACCACCCCGCGCTCACGCGCGCGCTCGACCAGGTACTCGGCGCGCTCGATCGCGGGGCACCGCTCGCCGCGGTCCTCCGCTCCCAGGCCGGCGATGCTCGCGCCGAAGCGAAGCGCACGATCATCGAGCTCGCCGGTCGAAAGGAGATCGCGATGCTCGTCCCGCTGATCTTCCTCATCCTTCCCGTCACCATCGCGTTCGCGCTGTTCCCCGGCTACCTCGTGCTGCAGGCGGGCTTCTGATGCGCGAGCGAACCCGAACCCGCCCTGAAAGGACCCCTCATGCCGCAGTGGATCGCGCGACGACTGGCCGACGAGCGAGGCGACGTGCCCGGATGGGTGCTGATCACGCTCATGACCGCGGGGCTCGTCATCGTGATCTGGGGCCTCGCCGGGCCGGCGCTCTCCGGAGTGTTCGACCAGGCGATCAGCCGCGTCACCGGGTTCTGACGCCGCGCGGACGTCTCGGCGTCCTGCTCCGCGACGAGACCGGCGCGGCGGTCGCGGAGTTCTCGCTCGTGGGGGTGCTGCTCACCGCCCTCCTCCTCGCGGTGGTTCAGCTCGCCCTCGCCCTCCACGTGCGCAACACCGTGCTCGACGCGGCGGCCGAGGGGGCCCGGTACGCGGCGCTCGCGGGATCGTCCGCCGACGCCGGCGTGCAGCGCACCCGTGCCCTCATCGACGCCGCGATCGCCGTCGACTATGCCGGCGACGTGCGAGCATCGACCACATCGGTCGGCGGCGTGCCGGCGGTCGCGATCACCGTGCGCTCGACGCTCCCGGTCGTCGGCCTGCTGGGTCCCGAGCGAGCGCTGGAGGTGACTGGGCATGCCGCGATTGAACGCGTCGAATGAGCTGTCCCTCGCCGGCGAACGCGGCTCGGCCTCGCTCGAGTTCCTCACCGTCGGCATGATCCTGCTCGTCCCGCTCGTCTACCTCGTGCTCGCGCTGGCGTCGGTCCAGTCGGCCGCGCTCGGCGTCGAGGGCGCGGCCAGGCAGGCCGCCCGCGTGGCGGTGGTTCAGACGGATGGCGCGGGGCCGTCCGCCGGCGTCGAGCGCACGGTGCGGGTGGTGCTCGCCGACTACGGCGTCGACGCGGGCGCCGCGTCCGTCGACGTCGCCTGCTCCGCGGCGTGCGACGATGCCGGATCGAGGATCACCGTCAGCGTGCGCGCGGCGGTCGCGCTCCCGCTCGTGCCGCAGGTGCTCGCGTCGAGCTCGATCGGCACGGTGCAGCTCGAATCGAGTGCGACGCACACGGTGTCGCGGTTCGCGGGGGCGTCGTGAGGCGGGCGGCGACATCCGTCACCGATGAGGACGGTTCGACGCTGCTGCTCACGATCTTCTACGGCGTGCTCGGGCTCGCGCTGGTCCTCGTGGTGGTGTCGGCGACCTCGCTCTACCTCGAACGAAAGCGCCTGTTCACCCTCGCTGACGGCGCCGCCCTCGCGGCGGCGGAATCGTGGCGGCTCGACGATGTGCGCGTCGAGGACGGCGAGCTCGCGTTCGACCTCGACTCCGAGTCCGTCCGCGCGGCGGCATCCGACTACCTCGGCGACGCGTCGCATCCTCTACGCGGGCTCGACCTGGTGCGCGCCGACTCGGCCGACGGGCGCAGCGCGACGGTCATGTTGCGGGCCGTCTGGCAGGCACCGATCTCGTCGGAGTTCCTCCCGGTGACCGTGCCGATCGAGGTCACCGCCGACGCCCGCTCGGTGTTCCACTGACCGCGGGCGGGCCACCGGGGCGGCCGACGGCTCCACGCCCATCGGTCGCCCTCAGCGCCCCCCGTCCGGTGTTCAGTCCAGAAGGTGGTCCAGTGCGCGGCCCATCCACTCGGCCCGCACGTCGGCCCCCGTGATGCCTTCGAAGCCGAAGCCGCTCAGCAGGGAGTGCGGCGTGGCCACCACCGCGGCTTCGGGGAATCCCGCCGCCGTCGTGATGATGAAG
>DASTQT010000223.1:0-4171 GCA_035761605.1 Agromyces sp.
TAGCCGAGGAGCGCGACCGCTCGCTCGTACCCCACGGTTGAGCCCTCGGAGCCGGCGATGAGCTGGTCGAGCAGCGACAGCGTGTCTCGCGGCGAGCCGCCGCCGGCGCGCACGACGAGCGAGAGCACGCCCGGCTCGACCTGAACGCCCTCGTCGTCGCACAGCTGCTGCACGTAGTCGAGCATGGGCGCGGGCGGTACGAGCCGGAACGGGTAGTGATGCGTGCGCGAGCGGATGGTGCCGAGCACCTTGTCGGGCTCGGTGGTCGCGAAGATGAACTTGACGTGCTCGGGCGGCTCTTCGACGAGCTTCAGCAGCGCGTTGAAGCCCTGCGGCGTGACCATGTGCGCCTCGTCGAGGATGAAGATCTTGTAGCGGTCGCGCGCCGGGGCGAACACCGCGCGCTCGCGCAGGTCGCGGGCGTCGTCGACGCCGTTGTGGCTCGCCGCGTCGATCTCGACGACGTCGAGCGATCCGCCGCCAGCGCGCGACAGCTCGACGCAGCTCGGGCATGTGCCGCACGGCGTGTCGGTCGGACCCTCGGCGCAGTTCAGGCAGCGCGCGAGAATGCGGGCCGACGTGGTCTTGCCGCAGCCGCGTGGGCCGCTGAACAGGTAGGCGTGGTTCACGCGGTCGGTTCGCAGCGCCGTCATGAGCGGCTCGGTGACCTGCGACTGGCCGATCATCTCGGCGAAGGTCTCGGGCCGGTATCGGCGGTAGAGGGCGGTGACCACGCGTCAATGGTAGTCGCGGCATCCGACACCGCGGCCGGTCGCGAGCGGTCTCGAGCACGCCCGAACCGCCGCGCACTGGCGCGTCAGGCAGCCGTGTCGGCGTGTGGGCGTAGTATTCCTGCACCGCACCGGTGCGGCACGCGCCATCCGCCCGCCCGGTGCCCGACGACGGAGGTGGTCAGGTGACGGGCATCACGAGCACCGCGCAGCGCGAGCGGTTCCGCGAGCTGCTGCTCGCCGAACGGCGCGAAGCCGAGGAGCGGCTGGCCTCGCAGAGCGAGGGCATCACGGCCGTGCGCGATGCGCGCTCCGACGGGTCCGTCGACGACGAGCACGACCCCGACGGCCCCACCATGAGCCAGGAATGGTCGCAGCGCAACGCCGTGCTGCACGACGTCGAGCACGAGCTCACCGACGTCGAACGCGCGCTCGCCCGCATCGACGCCGGCACCTACGGCATCTGCGAACGCTGCGGCCAGAAGATCTCGGTCGGCCGCCTCGAGGCGCGCCCGACCGCGACCCTCTGCATCGACTGCGCGCGCCTCGTGCGCTGAGCCGCGCGCTGCGCGACGCTTGCGGTCCAGAACAGCGGATATCCGATCCGGCGCGCCGCGATCCAGGCGCCAAACGCGGCGCGCCGGATCGTATATCCGCCGGAATGGACGCGCGCGGGCGAGCAGGCAATGCGAGAAGGGGCGAGCGGATGGCGCGTCAGCGCGCCACGACGTCGAGGGTCTGCCGCGCGATCTCGAGTTCCTCGTTCGTGGGCACGACGAGCACCTGGGTGCGCGAGTCGTCGGTCGAGATGCGACGCGCCTCGCGGCCCCGCGCCGCGTTGCGGGCCGCATCGACCTCGACGCCGAACCCCTCGAGCCCGGCGAGCGACCGCCGGCGCACCTCGGCCGCGTTCTCACCGACGCCGGCCGTGAACACGATCGCGTCGACCCGGCCCAGCTGCGCCGCGTAGGCGCCCACGTACGAGCGGATCCGATGCGCGTACACCTCGAGCGCGAGCTCGGCGCGCGCGTCGCCCGACTCCGCCGCGGCGACGAGGTCGCGCATGTCGCCGTGGCCGCCGAGACCCAGGATGCCGCTGCGCTTGTTGAGCAGGTCGTCGACGCCGTCGACGTCGAGGCCGGCCCGGCGCTGCAGGTGCAGCAGCACGGCCGGATCGACGTCGCCCGAACGCGTGCCCATCACGAGCCCCTCGAGCGGCGTCATCCCCATGCTCGTCTCGACCGAGCGCCCGCCGTCGACCGCGCACGCCGACGCGCCGTTGCCGAGGTGCAGCACGATGAGCTTCAGCTCCTCGACCGGCCGGCCGAGGAACGACGCCGCAGCGCGTGAGACGTACCGGTGGGATGTGCCGTGGAACCCGTACCGGCGCACGCGGTGCTTCTCGGCGACATCCCGGTCGATCGCGTACGTGTACGCCGCGGGCGGCATCGTCTGGTGGAACGCGGTGTCGAAGACGGCGACGTGCGGGACGTCGGGGAACGCGCGCTCGGCCGCGACGATGCCCGCGAGGTTCGCCGGGTTGTGCAGCGGTGCGAGCACCGACAGCTCGTCGATGTTGATCTTCACCAGTTCGGTGATGACGGTCGGCTCGAAGAAGCGGGCGCCGCCCTGCACGACACGGTGGCCGACCGCGACCGGCGCGTTCTCGTCGAGCGACGGGCCGCGCTCGGCGAACGCACGCAGCATCCACGCGAAGGCCGCGTCGTGATCGGGAATCGCGAGCTCGTCGCGGAACTCGGCGCCCGCGGCATCCGTGTGCGTCGCCCGGCCCTCGGGCTGCCCGATGCGTTCGACGAGGCCGGTCGCGAGCGCGGTGCCCTGCTCGACGTCGACGAGCTGGTACTTGAGCGAGGACGAGCCGGAGTTGACGACGAGGACGTCGGTCATGCGGGGCTCCCCGGTCTCGAAACGCGCCCTTCAGGTGCGACTCGACCCCCGCAGAGCGTCACGACGCGGCCGTCCGCGCCTCGAGCTGCTCGAGCGGGCCGGCGCGGTGCGTCAGCCCGTCGTCGGCCGCCGCCTGGATGGCCGTGATGGCGACCGTGTTCACGATGTCCTGCACGAGCGCGCCGCGCGAGAGGTCGTTGACCGGCTTGTTGAGCCCCTGCAGCACCGGCCCGATCGCCACGGCGCCCGCGGAACGCTGCACCGCCTTGTACGTGTTGTTGCCGGTGTTGAGATCGGGGAACACGAAGACGGTCGCCCGCCCCGCGACATCCGATTCGGGCATCTTCGTGCGCGCGACCGCCGCATCGGCCGCCGCGTCGTACTGGATCGGCCCCTCGACCGGCAGGTGCGGCGCCCGCTCGCGCACGAGCTCGGTCGCGCGGCGCACCTTGTCGACGTCGGCGCCCGTGCCCGACTCGCCCGTCGAGTACGACAGCATCGCCACGCGCGGCTCGATGCCGAACTGCGCGGCCGTCGCCGCCGACGAGATCGCGATGTCGGCGAGCTGCTCGGCCGTCGGGTCGGGCACGATCGCGCAGTCGCCGTACACGAGCACGCGGTCGGCGAGCGCCATGAGGAACACGCTCGAGACCACCTCGACGCCCGGCTTGGTCTTGATGATCTCGAAGGCCGGGCGGATGGTGTGCGCCGTCGTGTGCATCGCCCCTGAGACCATGCCGTCGGCCAGGCCGAGCTCGACCATCATGGTGCCGAAGTACGAGACATCCTGCACCGTGTCGCGGGCCTGCTCGAGCGTCACGCCCTTGTGCGCGCGGCGCCGCTGGTACTCGTCGGCGAAGCGGTACACGAGCACGTGGTCGTGGTTCGAGAGCACCGTGGCCCTCGAGATGTCGAGGCCGAGGCCGATCGCGCGGGAGCGGATCTCGATCTCCTCGCCGAGGATCGTGAGGTCGGCGACGTCGCGAGCGAGCAGCGTCGCCGCCGCGCGCAGGATCCGGTCGTCGTACCCCTCGGGCAGCACGATGTGCTTTCGCCCCTGGCGCGCCCGCGCGAGCAGGCCGTACTCGAACATCAGCGGAGTGACGACGTCGGTCGACGCCACGTCGAGGCGGTCGAGCAGCGCCGCGCCGTCGACGTGCTTCTCGAACAGCGACAGGGCCGTGTCGCGCTTGCGCTGCGACTCGGCCGCGAGCCGGCCCCGGGTGGACGTGATCGCGAGCGCCGTGTCGTACGTGGTGAGCTCGGTGCGGATGATCGGCAGGCTCGCCTTCAGGCCCTCGATCAGGCGCTCGACCGTCTCGGAGACCGGGAATCCGCCGTTCAGCACGATGCCCGAGATCGACGGGAACGTCGCCGACGCGTTCGCCGTCAGCACCCCGAGCAGCACCTCGCTGCGATCGCCCGGCACGATCACCACCGAACCCTCGATGAGCCGAGCCAGCACGTTCTCCATCGACATCGCCGCGATCACGACGCCGAGCGCCTCGCGCTCGAGCAGCTCGGGATCGCCC
>DASTQT010000224.1:0-2502 GCA_035761605.1 Agromyces sp.
CGGCGTCTCGAGACCGGCCGCCCGATCTCAGACGCGCTCGCGCCGCTCGTGCCCCACCGTCGAATAGCGGTCGAGCACGAGATCGACGAGCGCCGACGGCGCGGGCTCGTCGGGCATGAGCAGCGGGTCGGCGATGAGGTCGGCGCCGGATGCCGCGGCCTGGTCGTAGAACGTGCCGGGCGCGAGCAGGTAGGGGCCGACGACCACGCGCGACCCCGGGTGCACCTCGCGGATCATCTCGATCGCGTCGGGCAGCCGCGGGATCGCGGCGGCGATGAACCCGGCGGTCACCGACCGGCCGAGTCGCTGGCCGAGCCGGCGCGCGGTCTCGAAGCACTCGCGGACCGCGCGCGGATCGTTCGAGCCTGCCGCGGCCAGCAGCACGGTGTCGCCGTCGGCGAGTCCGAGCTCGGCGAGGCGCTGCGCGAGCACCTCGACGAGTCGCTCGTCGGGCCCGAGCTCGGGTGCCAGCCGCGCGGATCCGCCGATGCGGTCGAGGCCGAGCGAGAGTCCCGTGCGGACGTGGAAGCCGGCGGAGAGCACGAGCGGCACGATGACCGCGTCGGGTTCCGCGGCCGCCTCGAGCGCGGAGCTCACATCGACGTTGCTCGCGTCGACGAAGGTGATCGAGACGCCGAGGTCGGGCCGCGCGGAGGCGACGCCGTCGACGAGCCGGATGACGGCCTCGCGGTTGGCCGTCGAGGGGGTGCCGTGGGTGACGGCGACGAGGCGGAGGGGCGGGAGGCCGACGGGCTCCGCCGGTGCTCCGGATCCACTCGTCCGACCCATCTCCCGACCCGCGCTTTCCGGCGGAATCCGGTGTCACCCGCCGGTTACGACGCTATGCAGGAGGTGTTTCACGAAGCGCACCCACGTGTTTCCGGCGCGTGAAGAGTCCCTCACTCAGGGGGCGCGGACGCGTCATCTCCGAGCAGCTCGGGACGCACGCGACGGGTGCGCTCGACCTGCTGGTCGCGGCGCCATCCGGCGACACGTCCGTGGTGTCCGGACAGCAGCACGGGCGGCACCTCGAGCCCGCGCCAGACGGCGGGCTTGGTGTAGCTCGGGTACTCGAGGAGGCCGTCCTCGTGGGATTCCTCGACGAGGCTCTCGGGGTTGCCGACGACGCCGGGCACGAGCCGCCCGGCGGCCTCGATCATGGCCATCACGGCGACCTCGCCGCCGTTCAGCACGTAGTCGCCCAGGCTGATGAGGCGCACGCGCATACGCGTCGCGTAGTGGTCGACGACGCGCTGGTCGATGCCCTCGTAGCGGCCGCACGCGAACACGAGGTGCTCCTCGGCGGCGAGCTCGCGCGCGACCGCCTGCGTGAACGGCTCGCCCGCCGGGGACGGCACGACGAGCAGGGCGTCGGATGGTCCGTCGCCGACGATCGCGTCGAGCGCTTCGCCCCACGGCTCGGGCTTCATGACCATGCCGGCGCCGCCGCCGTAGGGCGTGTCGTCGACCGTGCGATGGCGGTCGTGGGTGAAGTCGCGCAGGTCGTGCGTACGCACGTCGATCAGGCCCGACTGCCGCGCCTTGCCGAGCAGCGACAGGTCGAGCACGTCGAAGAACGAGGGGAAGATCGTGACGATGTCGATCCGCACGTCGCGCTCCTAGTCGGCGTCGGGGCGCGCGGATGCCTCGGGCTCGCCGCCCTCGGCCTCGCCGCCCTCGCTCCGCGGCTCCTCGGGCAGTTCCTCGAAGAGCCCGGGCGGCGGCGTCACTGTGACCGTGCCGGCGGCGATGTCGACCTCGGGCACGATCGCCGAGACGAAGGGGACCATGACCTCGCCGTGCGGGGTGGTCACGATGAGCAGGTCCTGCGCGGGCAGGTGGTCGACGTGGGCGACCTCGCCGATCTTCTCGCCGTCGCGCACGACGGCGAGGCCGACCAGCTGGTGGTCGTACCACGCGTCGGGTTCGGGCGCCTCGTCGACCGGCTGGTCGACCCAGAGGATGCCCTTCACGAGGCTCTCGGCAGCGGTCCGGTCGTCGACGCCCTCGAAGAACCCGACGGCGTGGCCGTTGTACCAGCGCAGCTCGCGCAGCGTGAGGTGCTTGCCGTGCCACGGCGACGATTCGGGCACCTGCAGCGAGAACACCGCGCCGGGGACGAAGCGCCGCTCGGGATCGTCGGTGTAGAGCTCCAGCTTGATGGCGCCCTTGAGTCCGTGCGCCTTGGTCAGTCGGCCGATGCGCAGCTGTTGGGGGCGATTCGCCTCGGCCACGTCAGTCGTCGGTGTCGACGACGTCGACCCGGACCCGTCGGCCGTCGGCGAGGGCGGCCACGATGGTGCGCAGCGCCTTCGCGGTGCGACCCGACCGCCCGATGACACGGCCGAGGTCCTCGGGGTGCACGTGCACCTCGAGGACCTCGCCGCGTGCGCTCGACGCGGAGACGACCTTCACCTCGTCAGGGTGATCGACGATTCCCTTGACGAGGTGCTCGAGCGCGGTGGTGAGCAAGGCCTACGCCTCGTCCGACGCGGTCTCGTC
>DASTQT010000225.1:0-7043 GCA_035761605.1 Agromyces sp.
TATGAGAGGAAGGTCGCGACATCCGCGCCGCCCGCGGGGATCGTGCCGATGGGGAACCCGATCGCGGTGCCGCGCAGCCACGGCTTCCACGAACGCCGGAAGTCCTTGCCCGTGAGGTAGTTCCGCCAGCCGCGCGTGACCGGGATGACCTGCACCGGTCCGTGGCGCATGCGGGAGGCGACGTAGAGGGACTCACCGATCGCGAAGAGGCCGACCGCGATCAGGACCACGTCGATCCCGTCCGCGAGGGCGGGAACGCCGAAGGTGTAGCGCTGCTGCCCGGACAGCACCTCGGTGCCGACGAGCCCGAGCAGCAGGCCGAGTCCGAGCGAGGTGAGACCGCGCGACACGCTCGAACCGAGCAATGCGCCGACGGTGAGGAATGCGACCACGATGAGCGCGAAGTAGTCCGCCGGTCCCAGCTGCACCGCCAGCTCGGCGATCGTCGGAGCGAGGAAGGTCAGCAGCAGGGTCGCGATCGTGCCGGCGACGAACGACCCGATGGCGGCGGTCGCCAGGGCGGCCGCACCACGACCGGCCTTGGCCATCTTGTTCCCCTCGAGCGCCGTGACGATCGAGGCGGACTCACCCGGGGTGTTGAGGAGGATCGACGTGGTCGAACCACCGTACATGCCGCCGTAGTAGATCCCGGCGAACAGGATCAGGGCGCCGGTGGGATCGAGGGTGTACGTGAGCGGCAGCAGCAGCGCGACCGTCATCGCGGGACCGATGCCGGGAAGCACGCCGACGGCCGTGCCGATGAAGACGCCGAACAGTGCGAAGAGCAGGTACTGGGGCTGCAGTGCCGTGGCGAAGCCCTCGAGCAGGGCGTTGAGGCTATCCATTGAAGATCGGGATCCAGTCCAGAAGCGGTCCGGCGGGCAGCGAGAGTCCGAGCCACACGCCGAAGACGAATTGGGTCACGAGCCCGAGCCCGAGGCCGACGAGCAGGGCTGCCCACCAGCGCTTGGCGCCGAGGGTGATCGCCGCGCCCGCGAACAGCACCGCCACGGCGATGGGCCAGCCGGCCAGTTCGATGAGCACGAGCAGGGACAGGAAGCAGAGCATGAGCAGGAGGACGGTGCGCCAGTCGGTCTTCGCGTTCGGGTCGACGTCCTCCTCGGCCTCCGGCTGGCCGCGGCGGCCACGCGCGATGTCGACGATGACGGCGACCGACGCGACGAAGAGGATCGAGCCCACGAAGTACGGGAAGAACCGCGGTCCGAGCACGCTCGCGGAGCCGGGCGGAACCCGGATGAAGCCCGCGCCGATGATCGCGTACACGCCGAGCGCCGCGCACACCCCGGCGAAGACGTACTCGCCGACGATCCCGCGCCGGTCCGGACGGGTGGCGCCGGGACCCGCGTTCGAGCCGCCGGAGGCATCCTCCGGCGCCGGAGCGCCGGAGGATGCCTCATGACGGTCGGTCATGACTCGACCAGGCCGATCGCCTGCAACGTGTCCGTGACTTCGGCGATGTTGCCGTCGAGGAACTGCTGGAATTCCTCGCCCACGAGGAAGGCGTCATCCCAGCCGCGCTCCTCGAGGAGGTCGGTCCAGGCGGTCGTCTCGTGCATCTGGACGACGAGGTCCTGCAGCGCCGCGGCATCGGCCTCCTCGATGCCGCCGGGAGCGAGCACTCCACGCCAGTTCGTCACCGTCACGTCGTAGCCCTCGTCGATGAGGGTCGGCGTGTCGGGCAGAAGTGCGGCCGGCTCCTCGGACGAGACCGCCAGGGCCTTCAGCCCACCCGCCTCGATCTGCTCGGCGAACTCGCCGACCCCCGAGATGCCGGCCTGGACGGTGTTGCCGAGCAGCATCGTGACGGCCTCGCCACCACCGGCGTTCGGGATGTAGTTGAGGGTCGACGGGATGTCGGCGGGGTCGACGCCCGCCTCCGTCAGCAGCATGCCCGCCAGGATGTGGTCGGCGCCGCCCGCGGAGCCGCCCGTGACCGAGATCGCGGCGCCCTCCTCGACGATCGCGTCGACCAGGTCCTCGACCGTCTCGTACGGCGAGCCTTCCGGGACCACGATGACGAGCGGCTCCTCCGTGAGCTTCGCGATGGGGGTCATGTCCTCGATGCGGACCTCCGACGCGTTGGTCTCGACGGCGCCCACCATCACGAGTCCCATCACCATGAGGGTGGCCGGATCGCGCTCGTTGGCGAGTGCGGCGAGACCGACCGTGCCGCCGGCACCGGGGATGTTCTCGACGGGCGCCGAGGCCACGAGGTCCTCGCCCGTGAGGACCTCCGACATGGCGCGCGCCGTCTGGTCCCATCCGCCGCCGGGATCGGCCGGCGCGATGAGGTTCACCGAGTCGAGGCTGACGGCATCGCCGTCGCCGGCGTCGCCACCATCACCGGTCGGGCTGCACGCTGCGAGCCCGAGGAGCGCCAGAACGCCCACTCCGGCCAGCGCGGTGCGAGTGCCGGCCTTCCGAATGCCGATGTTGTCGGCCGACCTGGTCGGCCTGCTGTGTGATCGCAATTCTCCTCCTTGAGCGCCCGGCTCCGGTGCCGGGCCGACGATCGTCGGTGCGGAAGACGCTAGGCCCACGAGAGGTCCGCGAGAACGCTGCGGTCGTATTCATCGTACTGTTCATATCGGTCGATTCGGTCGTTTTGGTCGTATAATGCGGCCCGCGGGAACGGCCATGGTGAGGCACACTGGACACGTGAGCCGGTCCATGACGCTTGGCATGCAGTTGCTGCTGCTGCAGGTCGCGATCGTGCTCACGACCGTGGTGGGGACTGGCGTCACCGCGGTCCTCATCCAGGAGCAGCAGCTCCGCGCGGCCTACCAGGACCGAATGGTCGCGGTCGCGCAGTCCGTCGCCGGCCTGCCCGTGATCCTCGACGCCTTCGACGACGACGATCCTTCCGAGACGATCCAGCCCGTCGCGGAGGTGATCCGGAAGGCCTCGGACGTGACCTACGTGGTGGTCGCCAACGAGTTCGGGATCCGTTATTCGCACCCGAACCCCGATCGGATCGGCGAGCGGGTGTCGACCGACCCCGCCATCCCGCTCTCGGGGCAGGTGTACGTGGGCACGCAGACCGGAACCCTCGGTGAGTCGTGGCGCGTGAAGGTCCCCATCTTCGACGACGACGAGGTCATCGGGCAGGTGTCCGTCGGGATCCTCGAGTCCGAGCTCCGAGCGGAGTTCCTCGGCGGCCTGGGCGGCCTGCTCGCCGCGCTCGCCGCGGCGGCGCTCGTCGGCGTGGTCGGCTCGGCGTGGATCGGCCGCGTCATCCGACGACGGATCTACGGTCTCGAACCCGACGAGATCCGCGCCATGCTGGAGACCCGCGAGGCGATGCTGCACGGCATCCGCGAGGGCCTCGTCGCGGTCGACGAGCGAGGACGGTTGGTGCTCATCAACGACGCCGCTGCACGGCTGCTCGCCGTCCAGGAGCCGGAACGCGTGCTCGGCCTGCCCGTCGAGGACGTGCTCGATCGCGAGCTCGCGCGGTTCATCGCGTCCGGAGAGGACCGCGAGACACCGGTGCTCTCGGGCGAGCGCGTGCTGCTCGTGCACGGCGACCGCGTCCGCGTCGACGGACGCGATATCGGGTCGATCGCGATCTTGCGCGACCGCACCGAGCTCGAGACGATGCTCCGCGAGCTCGAGGGCGCCCAAGGTCTCGCCGAGGGCCTGCGCGCCCAGTCGCACGAGTTCTCCAACAAGCTCCACGTCGTCAGCGGGCTGCTCGAACTCGGCCACGTCGACGCCGCGATCGCCTTCATCCAACGCGTCGGCAGCGGCGGCGCACTCTCGACGCTCGACGAGCACGACGGCATCGCCGACGTCGAGACCGCCGCGCTCGTGCTCGCGAAGCGCTCGCGAGCGCAGGAACTCGGACTGCGCCTCGAGGTCGAGCCGGACTCGCACCTCGAGGCGGTGGCGGATGCCGCGCAGCGAACCGACCTGGTGACCGTGCTCGGCAACCTCCTCGACAACGCGATCGAGGCGTGCACGCTCGGCGGCCGGATCGACCTGTCGATACGGGACGACGACGAGGATGGGATGCTCGTCGTGCGCGTGGACGACGACGGGCCCGGCGTGCCGCCCGACCGCCGAACGGCCGTCTTCGAGCCCGACGTGAGCGGCAAGGCGCCCGCGCCGGGAAAGGCCAGGCGCGGGATCGGCCTCACGATCGTGCAGCGCGTCGCAGCACGCCTCGGCGGCGAGGTCCTCGTCGAGGAGTCGCCGGCGGGCGGCGCGCGGTTCGTGGTGCGCCTGCCGTGGCGCAGTGCGGGCGAGCCCGATCCGGACGCGGCGGCCGCGAAGCCCGACGCCCTCGCCGGAGGGCGCCGATGAGCGACATCCGCGTCGTCATCGTCGACGACGACTTCGCCGTCGCCCAGGTGAACCGGGCGTTCGTCGACGCGCAGCCCGGCTTCACGGTCATCGCCGAGGCGCACACGGGCGAAGCGGCGCTGGAGGCCATCGAGCGGCACCGCCCGCACCTCGTCCTGCTCGACGTGTACCTGCCCGACCTCGGCGGACTCGACGTGCTCAGGCGGCTCCGCGCCGCGGGGAACGACGTCGAGGTCATCGCGGTGACCGCCGCCCGCGACCTCGAGACCGTGCGACGCGCGCGCCTGCTCGGCGTGCGGCACTACCTCGTCAAGCCGTTCTCCGGCGCGAGCCTCGTCGAACGGCTCGACGACGTGCGTCGGGGCATCGTCGCCGACCGCGCGACGCCCGCAGCAGCCCTCGACCAGCGCGCGGTCGACCGCGTGCTCGGCACGACCACGGCCCGCCGGATCGCGCTGCCGAAGGGGCTCTCGCAGGTCAGCCTCGAGCGGGTGGCCGCCGGACTCGCCGCGTGCCGCACCGACGCCTCCGCCGCCGAGATCGCCGAGACGCTCGGGATGTCGCGTGTCAGCGCCCGCCGGTACCTCGAGCACCTCGTCGCGAGCGGGGCCGCCGAGGTCGCCCCCCGCTACGGCAGTGCGGGCCGCCCCGAGCACCGATATCGGATGCCGCGGCGCTGAGTCCTGCGGTCGTCAGCCGCGTTCGCCGGCGCGCACGCGCGCGAGCGCCGCCTCGACGGCGGCCCCGACGGTCGCTCGGCGGATCGCGTCGCGGTCGCCCGTGAGCGCGAGCGCGACCACCTCGGTGCCGTCGGCGTCAGCGACCCCGAGGTACACCGTGCCCGGCGGCTTCCCGTCCTGCGGGTCGGGTCCGGCCGCGCCGGTGGTCGCGACCCCGAGGTCGGCCGGGCGGCCGCCGATCGCGAGGGCGCGCCGGACGCCCTCGGCCATGTGCCGCGCGACCTCCGGATGCACGGCGCCCTCGGCGGCGAGCAGGTCGTCGGGCACGCCGAGCAGCGAGCGCTTCACGGCCGTGTCGTACGCCACGATCCCGCCGCTCACCGCGAGCGACGCCCCCGGGATGCGGGTGAGCTCGCCCGTGACGAGGCCGCCCGTGAGCGACTCCGCGACCGCGATGCGCAGGCCGCGGCGGGTCAGCTCGGCGATGAGCTCCGCGGTCGGATCGGCGGGACGCGCCATCCGCTCGTCGCTCACTTGACCTCGCCGCGGTGCTCGCGGGCCAGCCGGAACGCGTCGCGCACGTACAGCAGCCCCGACCAGACCGTGAGCACGAGCGCGAGGATCATGAACGCCCAGTTCACCCAGATGATCCAGTCGCCGACGAGCGTCCAGAGCGGGGTGAGGAAGAGCGAGATCGCGATCGCCTGCGTGAGCGTCTTGAGCTTGCCGCCCGACGACGCCGGCACGACCGTGCCGCGGCGCAGCTCGACGAAGCGCCACACGGTGATGCCGACCTCGCGCACCACGATCACGATCGTGATCCACCACGGCAATTCGCCGAGGATCGACAGGCACACGAGCGCACCGCTCGTGAGGAGCTTGTCGGCGATCGGGTCGAGGATCTTGCCGACGTCGGTGACGAGGCCGCGCGAGCGGGCGAGCCATCCGTCGACCCAGTCGGTCGAGATCGCGACGATGAAGAGCACCGCGGCCCACCAGCGCATCGCGCCGAACTCGCCCGCATCGGCCAGCAGCAGCCAGAAGAACACCGGCGCCATGATGATCCGCACGACCGTGATCGCGTTCGGCAGGTTCCAGTTGTTCGCCGAGCGAGTCCGGCCCGCGGGTGAGGTCATGGCCTCAGCCTAGCCGCGGGCGCGCGCGCATCGACGGCCCATGGTCCCGTGCGCTCAGTCGCGTCCGGTGAGACCCCAGGCATCCTCGCCGGAATCCGAGTCGACCTCCTCGAGTCCCTCGGAGATGCGTCCGACGGGGTCGTCGTAGCGGTGGTCGACGTCGGGCGCGGCGGACGTCGGCACCGGCGCGTGAGCGGCGGCAAGCGGCGCCGCAGCGGATGGCGCGGGCGGCGCCGCCGGCGTCGCCGGCTCCTCGCCGCGCAGCTTCGCGAGCACGCCAGGCAGCTGCTCGGGCGTCACGAGCACATCGCGCGCCTTCGACCCCTCGGACGGCCCGACGATCTCGCGCGACTCCAGCAGGTCCATGAGCCGGCCCGCCTTGGCGAACCCGACGCGGAGCTTGCGCTGGAGCATCGAGGTGGAGCCGAACTGCGTCGTCACCACCAGCTCGGCGGCCTGGAGGAGCAGGTCGAGGTCGTCGCCGATGTCCTCGTCCACCTGCTTCTTGACCACCGGCGCGATGACGTCCTCGCGGTAGGTGGGCCGCAGCTGGGCCTTGACGTGGTCGACGACGGCGTGGATCTCGGACTCGGTGACCCACGCCCCCTGCACGCGCATGGGCTTGGAGGAGCCCATGGGCAGGAACAGCGCGTCGCCCTGCCCGATGAGCTTCTCGGCGCCCGGCTGGTCCAGGACGACCCGGGAGTCCGCCAGGGAGGAGGTGGCGAAGGCGAGCCGCGACGGGACGTTCGCCTTGATGAGGCCGGTGACGACGTCGACGGAGGGTCGCTGGGTGGCGAGCACGAGGTGGATGCCCGCGGCGCGGGCGAGCTGGGTGATGCGCTGGATGGAGGCCTCGACGTCGCGAGGGGCCACCATCATGAGGTCCGCGAGCTCGTCG
>DASTQT010000226.1:0-2258 GCA_035761605.1 Agromyces sp.
GACCTGCACGGCTCCCGCTCGTGGGGCAACGTCACCCGGCGCATCCTCGTCACGGCCGAGTTCACCGACCTCGCCACCGGCGCCCGCCTCATGGCGTTCAACACGCACCTCGACCACATCTCGTGGCGCTCGCGCCTGCACTCGGCCCGCATGATCGTCCGGCTCGCGCAGGCCGCGCGCGCCGCCGACCCGGCCGCGGCGGTCGTGGTGACCGGCGACCTCAACGCCCACGAGCAGTCCGCGGTGCACCGGAACCTCGTGAACGACGGCCTCCGCGACGTCTGGGAGGAAGCCGATGAGCGGATCACGCCCCAGTGGGGCACGTATTCGGGATATCGTCGGCGCAGGGTCGGCGGACGGCGCATCGATCACATCCTCGTCGACGACGCGGTCGACGTGCTGCAGGCCGGCATCAACGCCACGCGGTTCGACGGAAGGGCGCCATCCGACCACGAACCCGTGCAGGCGGTGCTCCGCCACCGGAGGCCCGCCGCACCGGACGGAACGAAGGGGAACGCATGAGGCACGAACTGCTCGCGAACCTGCGCCGCCGCCCGAACGGGCCGGCCGAGTTCGTCGCCGACGGCCTGCGCGTCATCGCGCTCGTCTGCATCGTCGTCGCGGGCATCGGATGGGGCCCCCTCGGCGCAGTGAGCCTCGCGTTCGTCAGCGCCGCGATGCTGCTGCCGCGCGCGCTCGGCGTCCGTCCCGGCTTCGACATCGCCTACGGCGTCATCGCGCTCGTGTCGGTGTGGAGCAGCGTCACCGACCTGTACGTGACGGTGAAGTGGTGGGACATACCCATGCACTTCCTCATGAACGGGCTCGCGGCAGCGGTCGGCTACATGCTCTTCGAGCGCGCCCGCGTCGTGGCCGCCGCCTCGACGCTCCCCCGCCCGCTGCTGTCGACGACCCTCGTGACGACCGCGATCGGCCTCTCGCTCGGCACGTTCTGGGAGATGTTCGAGTGGTTCGGCAAGACCTTCATCGACGGTGAGATCTACGTCGGCTACCGCGACACGATCGGCGACATCGTGTGGGGCGGCCTCGGCTCGTTGATCGCCGGCCTGCTGATGCCGGTGCTGATCGCCCACCCGCGCCGGGCGGCGCCCACCGGCGATGCGGCCCACGGGGCCGACGCGGACCGCGCGGCCACCGCCTCCGACGGCCCGCCACCGCGCCCGGTGGCCTGACCTCGGCCGCCGGCCGCACCGTCGACCCGACGAAAGGGACCTCATGCGCGGCCTCCTGACGGAACTGCGTCGGCGCCCGCACGGGTCTGCCGAACTGGTCGCCGACGGCCTGCGCGTGCTCGCCGTGGCATCCATCGTCGTCGCCGGGATCGGCTGGGGCGCGAAGGGCGCCTCGAGCTTCGCCGTCGTGAGCGTCGCGATGCTGCTGCCGAGGGCGCTCGCGGTGCGGCCCGGCTTCGACATCGCGTACTGCGTCATCGCGCTCGTCTCCACCTGGAGCAGCGTGACCGACCTCTACGGAACGGTCACGTGGTGGGACCTCCCGATGCACTTCCTGATGAACGGGCTCGCCGCCGCGACCTGCTACATCCTGCTCGTGCGGCTCCGAGTCATCCCGGATGCCGCGACCCTCCCGCGACCACTGCTCTCGTACACGGTCCTCACGACGACGATCGGCGCCGCCCTCTCCGCGTTCTGGGAGATGTTCGAGTGGTTCACCACGACGTTCCTCGACCCGGCGACCTCGCTCGGCTACCTCGACACGGTCTCCGACATGGTGGTGGGCACGCTCGGATCGCTCGTCGCGGGGCTGCTGATGCCCGTGCTCGCCTCGGCGCCGCGCACGGCCGAGCCGCCGGTGGGCGCGACGGAGCCCCCGGCCCGGCCGGTCGGCTGAGGTGCCGCGCCGCGTCAGCCGGCCGTGATCGTGACGGGCGCGCTGCTCGCCCAGTCGCGCACGAGCTCGTCACGGACGGTGACGCCCGTGCCCGCGGCATCCGGAACCCTCAGCTGCCCCCGGTGCTCGCCCGTGCCGAGCACGAACGGCTCGGTGAGGTCCTCGGCGAAGTAGCGCGCCGACGCCGACGTGTCGCCGGGCAGCACGAACCCGGGCAGCGCCGCGAGCGCGACGTTCGCCGCGCGCCCGACGCCGGTCTCGAGCATGCCGCCGCACCAGACCGGCACCTCGCGGTCGCGGCACGCGTCGTGCACGCGCAGCGCCTCGAGGTAGCCGCCCATGCGGCCCGGCTTGATGTTCACGATCGAGGTCGCGCCGCGCTCGATCGC
>DASTQT010000227.1:0-6279 GCA_035761605.1 Agromyces sp.
AGATCGCCGAGCGCGACGACATCGGCGCGGTGCTGTTCGACGCGAACGGCCGGGCGTTCTGCGCGGGCGGCGACGTCGTGGCGATGTCCGAGCTGGCGGCGCAGGCGGATGACGCGGCCCCCGGCGCGACCGTGCGCCGCCTCGCCGACCGCATCCACGACGGCCATCGCACGCTCCGCGAGAGCACGAAGCCGCTCGTCGCGGCCGTGCAGGGGCCGGTCGCGGGCGGCGACGTCGTCGCGATGGCCGAGCTGGCCGCGCGGTCGACGAGCACCTCGAGCACGGTCCGCACGGCGAGGCGCTCCGAGACATCCGGCCGCACCAGCGCGAAGATCTGGCGAACGGATGGCACGCCCCGCAGCGGCTTCAGCACCAGGCCCTCGGGCACGGCGCCCGAGGTGAAGCGCGGCACGAGCGCGATGCCGTGTCCGGCGCGGATGAACGCCTCGACGATGCGCATGTCGCTGAAGCGCTGGCTCACGTCGCTGCGCGCGTCGCCGGCCTGCTCGATCGCGTGCAGGATCCGCTCGAACGGGTAGCCGGACGGCACGCCGAGCCAGGTCTCGTCGACGAGGTCGGCGGGCGTCACGTGGGCGCGGCCCGCCAGGCGGTGGTCGGCGCGCATGCCGATGTCGAGCGGTTCGGTGAGCAGCGGCAGGGCGCGCAGGCCGCGGCCGCCCCACGGCAGTTCGCCGGGCATCGTGTGGGCGAGCACGATGTCGAACTCGTTCGTGAGCTCGGGGAACTCGGCGAGCTCGGGGTCGAGATCGGTGGCGCGCACGACGAGCCCGGACACTGCGCGGAGGTCGGCGAGCACCGAGGGCAGGAGGGTCGCGCCGACGGTCGGGAAGGTCAGCAGCGTGACCTCGCCGCTGGGGTGGTTGCGGAACTCGTCCCACAGCGCGGTCGCTCGCTCGAGCGCGATGGCGACCTCGGTCGCGCTGCGCGCGAGCGCATGCCCCGCGCTGGTCAGCACGATGCCGCGGCCGACGCGTTCGGTGAGGGGCATCCCGGCCTCGCGTTCGAGCACCTTGAGCTGCTGCGAGACCGCCGAAGGGGTGCGGCCGGTCGCCTCGGCGACGGCGGTCACGCTGCCGCGTTCGGCAAGCTCGCGGAGGAGATCGAGGCGGTGCACGTCCATGTAGCCATGCTACATCGTCAGTGAAGTTTCATGCGCTTGTGCTGAATTGTTTCCCGCGCAACAATAGTGGAGTCGGACATGTGCAAGGGCGCACCGGATCGCCCGACATCCTCACGTTATCGCTGAAAGGTAACCGCCATGTCCTTCTACATCCTCCTCGCCGTCGTCTCGATCGTCGGTCTCGTCGGCTCGGTCATCGTCACGGCCCGCGACGGATACCGTCGCCAGCCGCGCGAGACCTTCGCGCGCACCGTCTGAGTCGCGACCGCGGAACGCCCCAGCGTTCCCGACAGGGCCGCCGCGCGAGGGAGGGACACCCCGCGGGGCGGCCCTTCCGCATGCGGCGCAAGGCCTCGACATCCGTCGTGGCCGGCCGATAGCGTGACGCGCAGGAGAGCCCGACGACGCGAGGGGACTCGATGGCGCACGTGGTCGCGAGCGGGGCCGGGATGGCCCTGATGGAGCGCCGCGACGACCCGACGCACGACTACGTCCTCGCGCTCACCGGCGTGGAACGGCCGCGCGTGCTCTTCGTCGGCACGGCGGCCGGCGACGATCCCGCCTATGCGCTCGCGTTCTACTCGACCTACCACGCCGACCGCTGCGTGCCGCGCCACCTGCCGCTGTTCGCGCGCGACGTCGACGACCTCGCCGCATTCGTGCGCGGCTTCGACGTGATCCACGTCGGCGGCGGCAGCACCGCGAACCTCCTCGACGTGTGGCGGCGGCACGGTCTCGACGACATCCTCGCCGAGACCTGGAGCGACCCGGGATCGAACGTCGTGCTGACGGGCGGCAGCGCCGGCGCCATCTGCTGGTTCGAGGGCGGCGTCACCGACAGCTACGGGCCGACGCTGCGGGCACTGCCCGAGGGGCTGGGATTCGTGCCCGGCTCGTTCTGCGCGCACGCCGACGTCGACCCGCGCCGACGGCCGGTGTTCGAGCGCGCGATCCGCAACGGCGAGCTCCCCGCGGGATACGCCGTGGGCGAGTTCCAGTCGCTGCACTTCACCGGCACCGGCGGGCACGTCGAGTTCGTGACCGCGCTCGGCGGCCACGCCGACGGGCTCGCCCTTCGCGTCGAAGCCGACGGCGACCGCGTGACCGAGACCCCGTTGCCGATGCGCGTGCTCGCGACATCCGCGTCGCCCGATGCCTCGCCCGCTGCCGGGACCGCGCGGTAGGGAAGAAGGAGCCGATGCCCATCACCCCGACGCCCCCCGACCGGCCGGACGGCCCCGGCGGCGAACGCGCGGTCGAGGACCCGGCGCTGCTGCGGACCTTCCTCCTCGGCCTCGCCGTGGGCATGACCGCGTCGGCCGAGTCGACCGACCGCATCCGCGCCGACGTCGTGCAGATCGCCCGGGCGTACGGGTGGGAGGACGTCGACGTGGTCGTGCTGCCGACGATCGCGCTCGTGCAGACCGGACGCGGCGACACCGCGCGCGTCGCGCTGCGCTCGGTGAAGGCGGCGTTCCGCTTCGACCAGATCGCCGAGATGGGCCGCCTGCTGCGGCTGGCCCGGGCCGCCGAGATCTCGCCGGCCGAGGGCATCCGGCGCCTCAACGAGATCGGCGCGATGCCGCCGTCGCGGCACTGGTTCATGCGCACGCTCGGCCACGCGATCCTGACGGCCGGCCTCGCGCTGCTGCTCGTGACGAGCTGGCAGGCCGCCCTCGTGGCGTTCGGGCTCGGCGCGATCATCGGCCTCGCGAAGCTCGTGCGATCGCAGACCCTCGCGCTCGTGCTGCCGGTCGTCGCGTCGTTCGTGTGCGCGCTGATCGTGTTCCTGCTCGCGCCCTACGTCGAGTTCGGGGATCCGCTCAGGGTGCTGGTCGCGCCGCTGGCGACGTTCCTTCCGGGAGCGCTGCTCACGACGGGCGTGCGGGAGCTCGCGGCCGGAGAGATGGTGTCGGGCACGGCCCGGCTCGGTACCGGCCTCGTCCAGCTCGCGCTCCTGGCGTTCGGCATCCTGTCGGCGGGCACGATCGTCGGCGTCGGCGAGGAGAGCTACGCGCCGCTCGAGGTCGCGGCGACGCTGCCATGGTGGGCCGCGGGCATCGGCCTCGCGCTGTACGCGCTCGGCACGTACCTGCACTTCGCCGCGCCGGGACGCACCTACGGCTGGGTGCTCCTCGCCCTCGTCGTCGCGTACGGCGCGCAGCAGCTGGGCACGTTCCTGCTCGGGCCGTCGGTCAGCGGATTCTTCGGCGCGGCGGTCGTCGCGCCGGTCGTGCTCTGGATCGAGGACCTGCGCCGCGGCGGAGTGCCGTCGCAGATGATCTTCCTCCCGGCGTTCTGGGTCCTGATCCCGGGCGCCGCCGGCCTCATCGGCGTCACCGAGGGCGCCGTCGCGGCATCCGCCGGCATCGCCGACTTCTCGGCCGCGTTCGTCACGGTCATGTCGATCGCGCTCGGCGTGCTCATCGGCTCGGCGCTGTACCGGTTCGTGCGCCGCAGCGCCGAGGAGCTCTCGGAGTTCCACATCGACCTGCCCGCCGTGCTCGCGCCGTCGGACGAGCCCGTGCTCACCCGGATCGCGGAGGCGACGACCACGCGGTCGTCCCGGCGGCGCCGGCGTCGATCCGACGGCTGAGCGCAGCGGAGCGTCCCCTCCGGAAACCGACCTCGGACGCTCAGGAAGCACGACGTAGAGTATTCGGGTGACCTCCGGGACCCCTCTCGCCACCGACGCGCGCCGCCGACTCATCGAGCACATCTCGAGCGAGGCGGTGTTCCACGGCGACTTCACGCTGACCAGCGGCAAGAAGGCGACCTACTACGTCGACCTCCGCAAGGTCAGCCTCGACCACCGCGTGGCCCCCCTCATCGGCCAGGTCATGCTCGATCTCATCGCCGAGGTTCCGGATGTCGCCGCCGTGGGCGGCATGACCATGGGCGCCGACCCGATCGCGACCGCCGTCCTCCACCAGGGCGCCGCTCGCGGGCTGGAGTACGACGCGTTCGTCGTGCGCAAGGAGCCGAAGGACCACGGCCGAGGCAAGCAGGTCGAGGGGCCGGATGTCGCGGGCAAGCGCGTCATCGTCCTCGAGGACACCTCGACCACCGGCGGCTCCCCGCTGAAGGCCATCGAGGCGCTCCGGGCCGCGGGTGCCGAGATCGCGGCCGTCGCGGTCGTCGTCGACCGCAGCACCGGCGCGCGCGAGGTCATCGAGGCCGCGGGGGTGCCCTACCTCGCGGCGATCGGATTGAAGGATCTGGGACTGGAATGAACGGACGCGACGGACGCCACGACTCGGGCGACTTCGATGACGCCGACTGGCTGCTGAGCCAGCTCGGCAACGGTCGACGACCCGACCTCGAGGGTCGCACGACCCCGCCGGAGCCCGTCGCGCCCGAGCCGTTCGCCCCGCCCGCACCGGCCGAGCCGGTTTCCCCGCCGCCGGGCGATCGTGCGCGTCGTCGCAGCGAGGAGTCGCTCGACTGGTTCTCGCTCGCGGAACCCGCCGGTGAGACGGATGCCGTGACGCGGGCCCTGCCCGTCGTGGGCGAGCCGATCCAGCGCCAGGAGCCCGAACCGCAGCAGGCGCCGCCCGCCTGGAACCAGCCCGCGTGGAACCAGCCCGCATGGAACGAGCCCGCCCACCCGGCGCCGCCGCGCGTGCCGGCCCCGCCCGGTGGATCCGAGCGACTGACCTCGGTCGAGCCGCCGGTCGGCTCGCCGGTCCCGCCCGCGTTCGGGGGCCCGCCGGCGACACCCGCGACGCCGCCCGGACCGGTCACGCCGCCCGCGAGCTTCGCGCTCACCTGGGGCGAGCAGCCGATCGACTCCGAAGACGGGCTGCGCGCCGCATTCCGCCAGCTCTCGGAGCCGGCCGCCGAGGCACGGCACGACGAGCCTCGGCGCGACGAGCCGCCGCACTGGGAACCGGAGCCGCCGCGCGCTCCCGAGCCGGCCTGGGGCGACCGCAGCGACGACGCCTACGCCGCGGACGCCCGCGACCGCGGCACGTTCGACGACGGCGATCCCGACGAGACCGGAGCGGCGCCTCGGACTCCCGCCGACCAGGCAGCGCCCTTCGCCGGGTTCACGCCGCCGCCCGTCGCGCGGCAGTCGTTCACGCCCGTCCCGCCGACCGCCCCGCCCGCGTTCCCGCAGGCGGGAGCCGACTACGACGACGAACTCTGGTCGGCACTGACCGAGGACGAGACGCCTCGCGACGAGCAGCGCTGGGACGACGACGCCGCGGCCGGCGACGGCGGCGACTGGCGCGACCACGTCGCCGGCTCCGGCGGCCGCAGCGACGGCCGGGGCTGGGACGACGAAGGCCGGCACGGCGGCTACGACGACCGTGGGTACGACCGAGCCGCCGACGGAGGCGGGTTCGACCCCGGGCTGTACGCCGACGCGAACGCATCCTCGTCCGGGTACGACGACCGCGGCGGGTACGACGGCCGAAGCGGCTACGACGATCGCGGCGGCTACGACCCGCAGGCATACGACGACCGCGGCGGCTACGACGATCGTGAGGATCCCCGGAACGACGCCCGGAGCGGCGGCGACCGCTGGGACGACGGCGACGCGGGTGCCCCGTGGCCGCCGGAATGGCAGGATTCCGGCCGCGACGCGAACGACGACGTGCGCTGGTACGCCGACGAGGTCGCCGAGCGCGAGCGTCGGCGGCAGGACGAGCCCGCCACCGACGACCGGTTCCGCGACGACTGGGCGCCCGAGCCCGTCGACGAGTGGGCTCCCGACGGCGACCGCCGCGATGCGGCGCCGTGGGAGCGCGAGGGCGGCGGCTCGCCCATGGCCCAGGAGCTCGCGCAGACGGGGTACTTCTGGAACCTCACGCCCGACCCCTCGGGTCGCGACCCGAAGGCGGAGCCGGAGGATGAGGCGTCCGGGCCGCGCCGTCGCTCGGGGGCCGACTCCGCTCCGGCGCGCGACGAGCAGCCGTTCGGCGCCGACACCTACGCGTCGGTCCCGCGATACGGCGACGCCGATGGGCCGGCGACCGACGACGGGTACGCCGATGACCCGTTCGCACGGTTCGCGCACGACGAGGCCGACGCGCACTCGGGCGACCGCCACGACCCGTACGCCGCCGAGGCCGGCGCGCACGTCGACCCGTTCGCCCCGACCGACGACCCGTACGGCGACCGCCGCGACGACC
>DASTQT010000228.1:0-8521 GCA_035761605.1 Agromyces sp.
GCGCGTCGGCGGGTATCGCGCCGTGCCGGTACCGGTCGACGACGAGGGCATGACCGTGGCGGGGCTGCGCTCCGCGCTCGACCAGGGCGTGCGTGCCGTCGTGTGCACGCCGCGCGCGCAGAATCCCACCGGCGCGAGCCTCTCCGAGCGACGTGCCCAGGAGCTGCGCGCCGTGCTGCAAGCGCATCCGTACGTCCTCGTCATCGAGGACGACCACTTCTCGATGCTCTCGCGCAGCCCGTTCCGCTCCCTCATCGGTCCCGACCACCGGCGCTGGGCGCTCGTTCGCTCGGTGTCGAAGTTCCTCGGCCCCGACATGTGCCTCGCGGTCACGGCATCCGATCCCGACACCGCCGAGCGGCTGGCGATGCGGCTCACGCCCGGCACCACCTGGGTGAGTCATCTCCTGCAGCGCCTCACGCTCGCCCTCGTGACCGACCCCGAGGTCACCGCGCGGATCGTGGCGGCGGGTGCGCACTACGCCGCGCGCAACGACGCGTTCGCCGCACGGCTCACCGCGCTCGGCGTGCCCGCCGCGGCCGGCGACGGACTCAACCTCTGGGTCGCCCTGCCGGTTCCGGCGCGCGACGTGTCGGAGCAGCTGATGCGACGCGGATGGCTCGTGCGCGCCGGTGACGAGTTCGTGCTCGCCGACGCGCCCGCGTCGCGCCGGTTGCGACTCACCGTGCACGACCTCGCCGACGCCGACGCCGACCGGCTCGCCGCCGACATCGCCGCCGCCGTGGGCGCGGCGGGCGGACGACTCGTCCCCGCCGAGGTGGAATGATCGTCGGGTGAAGGTCCTCTCGATCCAGTCCGCCGTCGCCTACGGTCACGTCGGCAACTCCGCGGCCGTCTTCCCGCTCCAGCGCATCGGCGTCGAGGTCATGCCGGTCTACACGGTCAACTTCTCGAACCACACCGGGTACGGTGCGTGGCGCGGCCCGCTGATCAGCCCCGACGACGTGCGCGCGGTGATCGACGGCATCGAGGACCGCGGCGCGTTCCCGAAGATCGACGTCATCCTCTCGGGGTACCAGGGCTCCGAGGGCATCGCCGACGTCATCCTCGACGCGGTCGCCCGCATCAAGGCGGTGAACCCCGACGCCGTCTACTCCTGCGACCCCGTGATGGGCAACGCGAAGAGCGGATGCTTCGTCGCGCCCGCGATCCCCGTGCTGCTGCGCGACCGCGTGGTGCCCGCCGCAGACCTCATCACGCCGAACCAGTTCGAGCTCGGCTACCTCACCGGAACCGAGCCGGGTTCGCTCGAGTCGACGCTCGAGTCGGTCGACCTTGCGCGGGAGTCGGGCCCGCGCACCGTGCTCGTCACGAGCGTCGAGCGCCCCGACCGCGAGGAGGGCACGATCGAGATGCTCGCCGTCGACGACCGCGGGGCGTGGATCGTGCAGACCCCGCTGCTGCCGATGAAGGCGAACGGGTCCGGGGATGTCACGGCGGCGCTCTTCACCGCGCACCACCGCCGCACCGGCGACGCGGCCGACGCGCTCGCGCGCACCGCGTCGAGCGTGTTCGACCTGCTCGCGAACACGCACGACTCGGGCGAACGCGAACTGCAGCTCGTCGAGTCGCAGGAGGCGTATGCGCACCCGCGGATGCAGTTCGAGGTCCGGCAGGTCCGCTGAGCCGACTCACGACTGGTGGTCGAGTAGGCGCGCAGCGCCGTATCGAGACCGCCGCGAGGTCTCGATACGCGGCTCCGCCGCTACTCGACCACCGGTCATACGCGGCTCCGCCGCTACTCGACCATCGTGCCGGCTCAGGTCGGCCAGGCGTCGGCGATCTCCTGCCGCACCTCGCCCAGGAGGCGCGGGATCGCCTTGGTCCCCGCGACGATCGGGAAGAAGTTCGCGTCGAGCGCCCACCGCGGCACGATGTGCTGATGCAGGTGCTCGGCGATGCCGGCGCCCGCGATCCGGCCCTGGTTCATGCCGAGGTTGAAGCCGTCGCACCGCGACACCCGCTTCACCGTGCGCATCGCGATCTGCGTGAGCTCGCCGATCTCGGCGACCTCGTCGGGGCTCGCCTGGTCGTAGGTCGCGATGTGCCGGTAGGGGCACACGAGCAGGTGGCCGCTGTTGTACGGGTACAGGTTCAGCAGCACGAACGCGTGCTCGCCGCGCGCCACGATGAGCGACTGCTCGTCGGAGAGCTCCGGTGCCCGGCAGAACGGGCACGTGTGCTCGTCGGGCTGCTCGCCATGCTGGATGTACACCAGCCGGTGCGGGGTCCAGAGCCGCTGGAACGCGTCGGGCACGCCGGCCAGGTCGCTCGCGACATCCGTCGGGACGCCGTCGAACTCGCCGTGCTCGTACGAGGTCATGCGAACAGGTCGTCCCTCGTGGTCACCTGGCGGCGATCGGCGACCGCCGCGAGGATGCGTCGTTCGGCCTCGGCGATCGGCACGCCGTTCTCCTGGCTGCCGTCGCGGAAGCGGAAGCTGACGGTCTCGGCCGTGCGGTCGTTCTCGCCGGCGATGAGCTGGATCGGCACCTTCTGGGTGGTGTGCGTGCGGATCTTCTTCTGCATGCGGTCGTCGCTCGTGTCGAGCTCGGTGCGGACGCCCGAGCCCGTGAGCTGCGTGAGGATGCCGCCGAGGTAGGGCGCGTACTCGTCGGCGACGGGGATGCCGACGACCTGCACGGGCGCGAGCCAGACGGGGAATGCGCCGGCGTAGTGCTCGGTGAGCACGCCGAAGAACCGCTCGATCGAGCCGAACTTCGCCGAGTGGATCATCACGGGCTGCTGGTGCGTGCCGTCGGCCGCGGTGTACTGCAGGCCGAACCCCTCAGGCTGGTTGAAGTCGTACTGGATGGTCGACATCTGCCAGGTGCGGCCGATCGCGTCGCGCGCCTGCACCGAGATCTTCGGGCCGTAGAACGCGGCGCCGCCCGGATCGGGCACGAGCTCGAGGCCCGAGCGCACGGCGACGTCGCGCAGCACGTTCGTCGCGATCTCCCACTGCTCGTCGGAGCCCTTGAACTTGTCGCTGTCCTCGTCGCGGGTCGACAGCTCGAGGTAGAAGTCGTCGAGACCGAAGTCGCGAAGCAGTCCGAGCACGAAGTTCAGCAGGTGCTCGATCTCGGCGGGCGCCTGCTCGGGCGTGACGTAGCTGTGCGAGTCGTCCTGGGTGAGGCCGCGCACGCGCGTGAGGCCCTGCACGACGCCGGACTTCTCGTAGCGGTACACCGTGCCGAACTCGAAGAACCGCAGGGGCAGGTCGCGGTACGAGCGACCCCGCGAGCGGTAGATGAGGTTCTGCATCGGGCAGTTCATCGCCTTGAGGTAGTACTCGCTGTTCTCGAGCTCCATCGGCGGGAACATCGTGTCCTTGTAGTACGGCAGGTGCCCCGACAGCTCGAAGACGTGCGACTTCGTGATGTGCGGCGTCGAGACGTACTGGAAGCCCTCCTCGATGTGGCGCCGGCGGACGTAGTCCTCCATCTCGCGCTTGATCACGCCGCCCTTGGGATGGAACACGGGCAGGCCCGAGCCGATCTCGTCGGGGAAGCTGAACAGGTCGAGCTCGGCGCCGAGCTTGCGGTGGTCGCGCCGCGCGGCCTCCTCGAGACGGTGCTGGTAGGCGCGCAGCTCGTCCTTGGTCGGCCACGCGGTGCCGTAGATGCGCTGCAGCTGCGGATTCTTCTCCGACCCGCGCCAATAGGCGGCGGCGACTCGCATGAGCGCCCAGCCGTTGCCGATCATGCGCGTGTTCGGCAGGTGCGGACCGCGGCAGAGGTCCTTCCAGGCGAGCTCGCCGGACTTCGGGTCGACGTTGTCGTAGATCGTCAGCTCGCCGCCGCCGACCTCGACGCTCTCATTGTCGTCGCCGGATGACGCGGCGCCCTTGAGCCCGATGAGCTCGAGCTTGTACGGCTCGTCGGCCAACTCCGCGCGCGCCTCGTCGTCGGTCACCGCACGTCGCACGAAGCGCTGGCCGGCGCGGATGATGCGGGCCATCTCCTTGTCGAGCACCTTGAGGTCCTCCGGCGTGAACGGCTCGGCGACGTCGAAGTCGTAGTAGAAGCCGTCGGTCACGGGCGGGCCGATGCCGAGCTTGGCGTCCGGATTGATCTTCTGCACCGCCTGCGCGAGCACGTGCGCGGTCGAGTGACGCAGGATCGCCAGTCCGTCGGGCGAGTCGATCGTGACGGGCTCGACGACATCGGTCGCGGCCACCGTCGTGGCGAGGTCCTTCAGCTCGCCGTTGACGCGCATCGCGACAACGGACCGGTCGGTGAAGAGCTCGAAGCCGTCGGCCAAGTGGATCCACTCCCTGAGAGGTTGAGACGAACCATTCAACTGTAGTGCGCGGCCGACAGCCGCCGACCTCCCCCCGAAGCGGGACGTTGTGGGCGAGTCCGCATCCTGTCAGCCTCACCCCAGGGGCAGACATCGAGGTCTCCTCGGGAACGGAGCACGACCATGATGCGTACGGCCCTCCTCTCCGCGGCAGCCGCCGCCATGCTCGTCCTCGCCGCCGGCAGCACGGCGGCCGGCGCTCACCCGACCGACCTCCCTCCGCTCCCGCCGGGCGCCCTGCTTCCCGACGTCATCGAGGAGGTCCCGCACCACCTCCAGATCCAGAACACGCAGCAGCGGGAGTCCCTGCGCTTCTCCACGACCCACATCAACATCGGCGAGGGCAACCTGCAGATCCGCGGCGGTGGGCAGGTGGAGGCCTGTGAGATCGACGGGATCGCCTACGAGCAGTGCACGATCGCGACCCAGGAGATCCTGAACGCCGGCGGAGACGTCGTCGCCACGCATGACGCCGGTTCCGCCGTGTTCCATCCCGAGCACAACCACTGGCACCAGTCGGCCGTCGCGACGTTCGACATCCGCAGCGCCGCAGAGGGCGAGGATCCGGGCGACCCCGAGCACATGACGCGCGTGTGGGTGGAGGGCGTGAAGATCACGTTCTGCTTCGTCGACGTCGAGTTCATCGGCGAGACCGGCGCCGACAAGAAGGACAGGCCGCGCACCTACTGGGAGTGCAACGGCGAGCTCCAGGGCCTCGCGTCGTGGTGGGCCGACTCCTACCACCAGTCGACCCCGCTCCAGGAGCTCGACGTGACGGACGTGCCCGACGGCGAGTACTACCTCACCCACCTGGCGGATCCCGACCACCACTGGATCGAATCGGACGACGACAACAACTTCACGTGGGTGAAGTTCCGGCTCACCCGCGACAGCGCCAACGCGAAGGTCGAGGTGCTCGAGCACTCCGCCTGCGTGCCGCAGGTCATCTGCGGCTTCGGCGGCAATCCCTGATCCGATCAGCGGGTCGCAGTCAGCCGGAACCGGTCGTCGAACGAGCCCACGGCCGGGACGAATCGGGCGTCCAGCGTCGACTCCGTCACCCGGACGTCGAGGTTGCCCCAGGAGGGCTCGGCGTTCGCCCCGGACCACGCGGTGAAGTACGGCGCTTCGGAATCGTCGGTGTGCACGTCGCGCAGCCGGCGGCCGCCCGTCCCGACGGTGACGAACACGGTGCCCCGCCCCTTCGCGAGTTGCGTCCCCTGGTCGACGACGCACGCGCTCGTGACCGCGTCGGGGGCGATCGACGGGCACGCGTCGCCCACTCCCAGCTGCGCGGACCGCTGGTAGATGTGCTCGTGCCCGCCGACCACGAGGTCGACGCCGGTCGAGACGAGCAGGTCGACGATGTCCGGGCCCGGGTCGCAGCCATAGTCCCCCACGGTCAGACACGGCTTGTGCATGCCGACCACCACCCACGGGATGCCGTCGTCGCGGGCACCCTCGATCGCCTCGCGGGTCCACTCGAAGCGCTCAGTGCCCTCCTCGTACGACCAGGGTCCGTCACGGAAGGTGATTCCCGGCGAGATCATCACGAATCGCACGAGAGGCTCCTCGGCGGGGGCATCGACGTAGTACTGCCGCGCGTACTCGCCCACGAGGCCCGGAAGTCGATTCGGGAGGCAGTCCGCGAAGGCGTCGATGTCGCCGTTCTGCCCGTCGGACTCGTGATTGCCGGCCAGCAGCTGGAACGGGAAGTCCGTGCCGACCCGGTCGGTCACGAACTCGCACCATTCGCGCTCCTCCCCGGTCTCGCCGTACGAGAGGTCGCCGAGTGCGAGATGAAGTTCGGCGTCGAGCGCATCGATCTGCTCGAGCGTCGCCCCCGCCTCCTCGGTCGCACTGAAGTCGCCCGACGCGGTGAACCTCAGGCCGGGCCCCGACCACGGACTCGGTGGTGCCGGGGCGTCGCCGCCGGTCAGCGGCCCCGCGCACGCCGTGAAGACGAGTCCGGCGGCCACCGCGACGGCCGCGCGCCGTCGACGCTGCTGCATGCCATCACCCCCTCGGCGAGCGGGCGGCCGCGCGCTCCCCGGCAGCCGCCGAGGGCCGCTCGGTGCAGCGTATCGCGCCCCGACGGGATCGCTCCGAGCCGAGCTCCGGGGCGTGGCGTCGCCGCAAACGACGAACGCCCCGGCGAACCGGGGCGTTTCATGTGGTGGGCGATACTGGGATCGAACCAGTGACCTCTTCCGTGTCAGGGAAGCGCGCTACCGCTGCGCCAATCGCCCGTGTGAGTGAGCTGCGAGGGGCTCGTCTCGAGGTGGATACGGGATTCGAACCCGTGTATACGGCTTTGCAGGCCGCTGCCTCGCCTCTCGGCCAATCCACCGTGTGCTGGGTTCACCACCAAAGAACAGAACCGGCTTGCGCCGGCCTGATCAGAGCGGATGACGAGACTCGAACTCGCGACCCTCACCTTGGCAAGGTGATGCGCTACCAACTGCGCCACATCCGCGTTGTCGCTGTTTCGGCGACAGAGAGACTCTAACGGATGACGTGAACGAATGACAAACCGAGCGGGCCACGTGGCACGTTCGGGCCGATCACGTACACATTCCGTCCGTGCATCCCGGGCGTGTCCAGACCCGGACCGGCCCTCACGACACCTCCTGCGCACTGCACTGGAGTCCGCTCCGGGTTCGACGCGCCCGGGCCGGCGCCGATGTGCGTCAGGGGTGTCACGTGGGCTAGTATCGACTTCGCGGTCATGGCCAACGGTCCTGTTCGCGAGACACCCTCGGGCGATTGGCGCAGCTGGTAGCGCGCTTCCTTCACACGGAAGAGGTCGTCGGTTCGAGCCCGGCATCGCCCACGAGAAACCCCCGGTCAGCCGGGGGTTTTTTCATGCCCGAGGCGGGTCAGCGGGCCGAACCCCAGCCGTACCGCGCGGCGAGCGCGTCGACGAGGAGGGTATACCGCTCGCGGTCGAGCGAGGCCGCCTCGCGTCGCATGCCCTCGGCGTGCACCCGGAAGACCCGGTCGAGGCGAGCCCAGCTCGGCCGGCCCTGGGGATCCCATGGGCCGGCGCCGAGCGAGACGGCGTCCTGATCGTGGTCGCGCGGCGTGCTGGTCAGCTGCACCGCGAGGAACTCCCCCGGCGCCCCGGCCGCCACGACGACGACCGGTCGGTCCTTGCCCCGCCCGTCGTTCTCTTCGTACGGCACCCAGGTCCAGACGACCTCGCCGGGGTCGGGTTCACCGTCGCGATCGGGCGTGTACGAGAACCGCACGCGCCCGATGGAGGCGGGCTCGAGCTCGGTGGTGGCCGACGGGCCCGACCGGCCGGGCCAGGACTCGTCGCCCTCCGTGCTGCGCTCGGGCGCGACATCCGTCTGCCCCCGGGTGCCGGTGCCGGTGAGCGAGCGGATGACACGCCCGAGGGCGGTGAGGAAGCGGCTGGTGTCTGGCACACCCGCACACTACCCTCACCGCCCTCGCGGTGATCGCTGGGATCAGACGGTCTCGAGCTTGTAGCCCTCCTCGCCGTGCACGACCGTGTCGATGCCGGCGACCTCGTCCTCGTTCTTCACGCGGAAGCCGATCGTCTTCTGGATGGCGAAGCCGATGATCCAGGCGAGCGTGAACGAGTAGAGCAGGACCGCGAAGGCCGCGATGGCCTGGACGAGCAGCTGCGTGCCGTCGCCGCCCATGAAGAGGCCGGTGCCGTTGGCGAAGAAGCCGATGTAGAGCGTTCCGATGAGGCCGCCGACGAGGTGGATGCCCACCACGTCGAGCGAGTCGTCGAAGCCCCACTTGAACTTCAGGTCGATGGCGAGGGCGCAGACGGCGCCGGCGATGACGCCGAGCAGGATCGCCCAGACGGGGTCGAGCGAGGCACAGGCGGGGGTGATCGCGACGAGACCGGCGACGGCACCCGAGGCGGCGCCGACCGAGGTGGGCTTGCCGTCCCGGATCTTCTCGACCACGAGCCAGGCGAGGAGCGCGGCGGCGGTTGCGGCGTTGGTGTTCACGAACGGGAGCGCGGCGACGCCGTCGGCGGCCAGCTCGGAACCGGCGTTGAAGCCGAACCAGCCGAACCACAGGAGGCCGGCGCCGAGGAGCACGAAGGGCGGGTTGTGGGGCACGTGCGCGCCCTTCGAGAAGCCGACGCGCTTGCCGAGGACCAGCGCCAGGGCGAGCGCCGCCGCACCGGCGTTGATGTGGACCGCGGTCCCAC
>DASTQT010000229.1:0-3898 GCA_035761605.1 Agromyces sp.
GGGATGCATGCGGCAAGTGTAGGCAGGGCAGGTGTCGCGGTCGCATCGTCGACGCGCGACCTCGTCGAGGGCGGCGGCCCGTGACATCCGACCAGCCCGCCGAGGCGACCTCGACCCGGCGCCCCTCTCGACACGGGCCGCCGACGGGACCATCGACCCGCCCGCGCATGCTCCCGGATCGCCAGACTCGGCGCATGCCCTCCGCCCGCAACGTCGCCCTGGCGGTGCTCATCCCGCTCACCGCGGGGGCCGCCGCGCTCCAGTGGCTCGGCCGCTCATACGGATCGACCGCCGCCGAACGGCGCGCCCGGCTCCCGGGTGACGACGTCGTCGACCGTCCGCAGATCGTCGCGACGCACGCGGCGACGCTGCCGGCGCCGCCCGAGCGGATCTGGCCGTGGCTGGTGCAGGTCGGCTGGCACCGCGGCGGCTGGTACACGCCGCGCTGGGTCGACGTGCTGCTCTTCCCCGACAACTGGCCGAGCGCGCGTCGCATCCACGCCGAGTTCCAGGACCTCGACGTCGGCGACGTGATCCCGGACGGCCCGCCCGAGACCATGTGCGGGTTCACGGTGCGCGAGGTCGAGCCCGCCGTCCACCTGCTGCTCGAATCGACGACGCACCTGCCGCTGTCGTGGCGACAACGCGACCTGGCACGTCTGCACTGGACGTGGAGCTTCCGGCTCATCCCGGTCGACGGCGGCAGCGCCACGCGGCTGGTCTTCCGGTGGCGGGCCCGCACCGCGCCGTGGTGGCTGACCCTCGGCGCCCACCTGTTCATCGTCCCGGCCGACTTCGTCATGTCGCGGGGCATGCTCCGCGGCCTGCGCGAGCGGGTCGCCGAGCCGTCCGGATCGCCCTAGGCGGACCGGTCGAGCTCGGCGGGCCGGGCGAGCGCGCCGACGCGGACCGTCGGCCACTCCGGGTCCACGGTGAGCACCTCGATGCCGTCCGGCCCGACGAGCACGGTGTCCTCGACCTTCGCGGCGGGCGCGGAGGGGTTCCACGCGAACGGCTGGTTCAGCTGGATGACATCGCCGATGCCGGGCACGGCGCGCGGGTCGCGGCCGGCGTAGCCGGCAGCGCCGCCCTGGTGGTGTCGCGTCCATTCGTCGGGCGCGAACCCGTTCGCGGCGTAGGCGGCGACGCCCGCGGCGAACGCGTCACCGAGGGTCGTGCCGGGCACGGTGGCGTCGAGGAACGCGATCTCCACGTCGAGGATGCGCCGCATGGCATCCGCTTCCGCCGGATCGGCCGGGCCGAAGCGCACCCAGCGGGTCGCGTTCGCGATGAGGCCGTGGCGACGCCCGCAGACCACGAGCATGGCGCGGTCGCCGAGCGGCGATCCGGTGGGCAGCGGATGGCGATGGCCCAGCCGTGCGCGCCCGGCGACGAGCGTCACGAGCGGGTCGATCCCGCGCGCGACGAGGTCGCCGGCGAGCCGGGCCGCCACGGTGCGCTCGGCGTCGGCGGGGTCCGCGGCGAGCGCGGCATCCGTCAGCGCGACGGCGACCTCGCGGCCGAGTGCGCGGTAGCGCTGGAGCTCGCCCGGGAGCAGCGAGGCGCGGGCCGCGCGCAGGTCGGCCGCGACCTCCCCTTCGTCGAGGGCGTCGAGACCGGATGGCACGAGCGCCTCGTGCCACGGCACGCGCACGGTCTCGAGCCCGCCGAGGCCGCCGAGGCCGCCGTCGCCGAGTTCCTCGTCGAGCATCCGGTCGGCCTCGTTCGCGAACACCCGCAGTTCGTCGCCGTCGCGGCGGACGATCATCGCGGCGATGGGGTCGCCCGCGAGCGAGACGTGCGTCCGCGTGCCGTCGAGGTACCACGCGATCGCGGTGTGCGAGCCGAGCACGAGCGCCGACGCGCCCCGGCGGTCGAGCAACTCGAGCAGGCGGGCGCGCTTGGCCGGGCGGTCGGCGCCGACAGTGGGCACGGATGCCGCGGGCGGCGGCTCCGCGACCGTCATGCGGGCACCCCCGCACGGGCCGGCGCGGCCGTGCTCTCGCGTGCCTCGAGCCGCGGCCGGTACAGCACGGTGTGCTCGACCGGCCCGCCGCCGATGAGCGTGCGAAGGCGTGCCCACGCCTGCGCGCCGATCTCGCCGCGGGGCACCGACATGCTCGTGAGGCGCGGGGTGGCATACCGCGCCATCGGCACGTCGTCGAAGCCCGCGACCGACAGGTCACCCGGCACGTCGAGGCCGAGCTCGCGCAGCCGGGTCATGAGGCCGAGCGCGACGAGGTCGTTGAACGCGATGACCGCCGTGACGCCGGCGCGCTGCGCGTCGAGCACGGCGCCCGCGACGGCGTCGCCGTCCTCCGGGCGCGAGCCGCCCGGGATGCGGTCGATGCGCACGCCGTGGTGCAGTGCGAGCGCCTCGTCGACGCCGCGCAGCCGCTCGGCGTTCGACGCGCTCGTCTCGGGCCCGGTCACGTAGGCGAGGTGCCGGTGGCCGAGCCCGACGAGGTGGTCGACGAGGTCGCGGATGCCGCGGACGTAGTCGACGCCGACGATCGGCACGTCGAGGTCGGGCAGCGGACGGTTCACGACCACGACGGGCGCGACGCGTTCGACGAGGCGACGCAGCTGCTGCTCGGGCATTCGCGGGGCGCACAGCACGAGCGCGTCGCACCGTTGCCGGGCCTCGATCGCCGTGGGCTCCTCGTCGTCGACGCGCTCGGCGGTGTCGGCCACGAGCACGCGGTACCCGTCGGCCGCAGCGGCGAGGCTGAGTCCCTTGAGGATGCCCTGGAACAGCGGGTTCTCGAGGTCGGGCACGACCATCGCGATCGTGTCGTTCCGGCCGCTGACGAGACTGCGCGCGGTCGCGCTCGGGGCGTAGCCGAGGGCGGCGATCGACGCCTGGACCCGGCGGACGATCTCGGGATCGACGGACTGCTTGCCGTTGAGCACGCGCGACACCGAGGCCTGCGAGACGCCGGCGTGCGTGGCGACATCCGCGATCGTGGTCGCCCGATTGCGTTCGCCCACCCTGCCCCCTCGTCGGTCGATGCGAGAAATCGGTTCCCCAGTGTAGCCACCGGCTTGCCGATCACCCTAGTCGTCGCCTAGGCTCCATGCGAGAAAGCGGTTTCTCAGAAACGGATGGAGCAGCATGCGCGTCGTCGTCACCGGCTCGTCCGGCCGCCTCGGCCGGACCCTCGCCACGGCGCTCGCCGCCGCCGGCCACGAGGTCACCGGACTGGATCGCGCGCCCGCCGGGCTCGACCGCGTCGACGAGCGCACGATCGACCTCGCCGACGCGAGCGCCGCCGAGCGAACCCTCGCCGAGCTCCGCCCCGATGCGCTGGTGCACCTGGCGGGCATCGCGGTGCCGTTCAGCGCGCCCGAGCGCGACATCCTGCTCACCAACACGAACCTCGCCCACCTCGTGCTCGGCGCCGCGGCCGCTGCCGGCGTCGGCCGCGTGCTCGCCGCGTCGAGCCCCACGGTCGTCGGCTACTCCTCCCCCGCGTGGCGCGCGCACGCCGTGCCCATCGACGAGACCCACCCGATCGAGCCCGCGCACGCGTATGCGCTCTCGAAGCTCGTGATCGAGGAGACCGTGCGCCTCTTCGCCCGCACCGCGCCCGCCGCGTTCGGCTTCTTCCGCCCGTGCTACGTCGTCTCGCCCGAGGAATGGGCGGGCGCGCCCACGCAGCAGGGCCACACGATGGCCGAGCGACTCGCCGACCCGGCGCTCGCGGCCGTGAGCCTCTTCAACTACGTGGACGCGCGCGACGCCGCCGCGTTCGTCGACGCCTGGCTCGCCGCGCCCGCCGGCGCGATCGACGGCGAGGGCTTCTTCGCCGGCGCCCCCGACTCGCTGGCGACCCGACCGGTCGCCGAGCTGTGGCGCGAGTTCGCGCCCGGCCTCGGCCCTGCGGCCGACGCGCTC
>DASTQT010000230.1:0-8866 GCA_035761605.1 Agromyces sp.
CGCTGGCCTTGTATCCGAGGGTCAGGGTCATGATGCGGCCTTCCTGTCTACGCCGACGGGCGCGGTGGGTGTCGAGTTCGAGGGGTCGAGCGGATGCCGCGGGGCGGGCGCCTCCGCGAGGTCGGGGAGGGTCCGCAGCACCGCGGAGGTGCGCTCGCCCACGCCGAACGCGACGGCCTCGCGGAGCTCCTCGGCCGTGTCGACGTCGCGGCGGAGCCCCTTGGCGATCGCGCCGGGATGCGCGGCGGCGAGGTCGGCGAACCCGGCGGCGGCGTGCCGTGCCGCGGAGTCCTGCCCGAAGTGCGCGGTGAGCTGCTCGCCCCCGCGCGCGGTCGCGAGCGTCGTGCCGGTGCCCTCCGCGTCGGGCACGAAGGCGAGCGGATGTCGCGCCGCGACCTGGAGCGCCCGGTCGAGGTCGTCGGGCCGGAGCGCCGGCACGTCCCCGAGCAGCACCGCGACCGCGACATCCGCCGAACCCACCCCCGCCCCCGCCCCCGCACCAGCACCCGAAGCCGCACCCGCATCGAGAGGTCGCGGATGGCGGGTTCCACCGTGCATCTGCGACTTCTCGAGGTCCTGGGGGTCGTCGCCGGGCGCCGGGTCTCGATACGAGGCCGCGCCGCTACCGGACCACCGATCGGGCGCGCGGGCGACCGCGACGCCGTGCGCGATCGCCGCCGCGAGCCCGCGCGGGCCCACCTCGGGCACGACCTCGACGCCGGGCACCTCGCGCAGCTCGCGCTCGATCGCGGGCTCGTCGGAGACGACGACCACGCGCCGCACCGTGCGGGCGGTTCGCGCGGCGTCCACGGTGTCGAGGGCGAACGCGCGCGCGAGCGCGGCGCGTTCGGCGGGCGTGTGCTCGGGCGCGAGCCGGGTCTTCGCGGCGCTGAGCGACTTCACGGGCACGACGACCGTCCAGGCCGCGCCATCCGCCCGGCCGGTGCTCATGCGCGCAGCCCCGGCAGCACGTCGCGCCCGAACACCTCGAGGAATCGCGCCTGGTCGCGCCCGGCGTTGTGCAGGTAGATGCGCGTGAACCCGAGATCGAGGTGCCGCTGCAGGTTCGCGCGGTGCACGTCGGGGTCGGCCGAGACGACCATGCGGCCCGCGAAGTCCTCGGGGCGCACCGTGCGGGCGAGCTGCTCGACCTCGAAGGGCGAGCGGATGTCGCCGCGCGGGAACCGCAGGGCACCGATGGGCCACTCGGCGAGCGCGTCGGCCATCGCCTCCTCGTCGGTGGGCGCCCACGCGAGGTTGAGCTGCAGCACCTTCGGCATGCGCGACGCGTCGCGGCCGCCCTCGCGCGCGCCCTCTGCGAAGCGCGCGAGCAGGGCCGCCAACCGGTCGGCCGGCGCATTGGTCGTGATGAGTCCGTCGACCGTCCGGCCCGCGCGCCGCGCCGTCACCGGGCCCTGCGTCGCGACGAGGATCTCGGGCGCGCGCTCGGGCATCGTCCAGAGTCGCGACGACTCGAGCTTGAAGAACTCGCCCGAGTGCCGCACGTCGCGACCTGCCGCCGATGCGGCGAAGAGCTTGCGGATGACCTCGATCGCCTCGAACATGCGCGCGATCCGCTCGGCGGGCTCGGGCCAGTACGTGCCCGTCACGTGCTCGTTGATCGCCTCGCCCGAGCCGATGCCGAGCCAGTGCCGGCCCGGGTGCATGGCGGCGAGCGTCGCCGACGCCTGCGCGACGACGGCCGGATGCATCCGGAACGACGGCGTCGTCACGCCCGGGCCGAAGTCGCCCGTGGTCGCCTGGCCGATCGCGCCGAGCACGCTCCACACGAAGCCCGACTGCCCGTGCGACGGCAGCCACGGCTGGAAGTGGTCGCTCGCCATGGTTCCCCGGAAGCCGTGCCGCTCGGCGAGCGCGGCGAGCGCGACCGCGTCGGCGGGCGGGAACCGCTCGAGCATGACGGCGTAGCCGATGTGGGGGCTGCTCACCCCTCCATCCTGCCCCGATTCCGGGACGCGGTCGCCGCGGCGTCAGGCGTCGCGCAGCACGCCCTCGGACTGCGCCTCGTCGAACCCGGCGCGGTACCCCTCGTCGTAGGCCTCGTCGGCGCCCTGGCGGAACATGTCGCGGTCGGCGGGCCGCACGATCGAGCGCGCGCCCGGCAGGTCGAGGTCGCCGACGAGGTGCCCGAGTCCTCGCACGACCGCAACTGGCACGCCGGCGGCCTTGCCCTTCACCAGCTCGGCGGCGCCCGCCAGCTCGTCGGCCACGCACGGCATGGTGACGGCGAGCGGCTTGCCCGAGGCATCCGCCTGGCCCCTGAGGTCGTCGAACACCCGCACGCCGGCCGCGCCGATCGCGATGTCGGTCTGGCCCTCGCGCCACGGCCTCCCGAGCGTGTCGGAGACGATCACGCCGACCTGCGCGCCGGTGAGCGAGCGGATGCCGGTCGCGATCGCCCGCGCGGAGGCGTCCGGGTCGACCGGCAGCAGCAGCACGGTGCCCTCGGGCGCGTTCGACGCGTCGACGCCAGCGGCCGCCCCGATGATGCCGAGCCGGTTCTCGACGATGCGCGTGGGCACGCCGCCGGGGTTCTCGCGCGTCGCGACGACGCGCACCGTCTCGTCGGTGATCGCCTGCTCGCGGTCGTCGGCGCGAACGAGCCGGCCCTCGGCCTTCGACACGATCTTCGAGGTGACGACGAGGATGTCGCCGTCCTCGAGCGGCTCCGCGAGCGCCCCCGCGATGAGCGCCGCGAGGTCGGCGCCCGCGACGATCTCGGGCAGGCCCTCGACGCCTTCGATGCTGTACCTCACGCTGCATCCCTCCGCTCGGACCCCTCCCGAACATCTTGGCAGCAAGGCCTGCGCGCTGACAGACTTCGGGGAGGCGCACGCGCGCCGCCCGGGGGAGGGTCGATGACCGTGTCTGTCGCGCCGGCGAAGCGCCGGGTGATCGTGTGGGATCTCGTCGTCACGATCGTGCTGCTCCTGCTGATGGCGGCCCTCGGTTTCGTGCTGTTCTTCTTCTCGTTCTTCCTGGCGTTCGCGAGCGACTCGTGCGGGGCGTCGTCCACCTGCGACACGAACCTGATCGCGACCGGCATGCTCGTGGCCATGATCCTGCCGATCGGCGTCGGCGTCCTCGCGCTCATCGCGGCGATCATCGTGCTCGTGCTCAAGCGCATCGCGTTCTGGATCCCGATCGCCGGGATGCTGCTCATGGTCGGCGCGTTCGCGCTCGGCGCGGCGATCGCGGCGAGCGGCGTGCAGCCCAACCCCTGAGCCGCCCTGCCTGCACCACGATCGGGCACGGGCACAAGGGCCTCCCGGCGGCGGATGGCGCGGCAGTAGCATCCACGCATGGCGTACGACCCCGCATCAGAAACGCTGTCCGAGGAGGGCAACCCCGAGGAGATCCGCGACGAGACGCCGGGCGAGCGCCTCGACCGGAAGTGGAACGACATCCTCCAGGAGCTGCGCGTCGTCATGACGGGCACCCAGCTCATCACGGGCTTCCTGCTCTCCGTCGCCTTCCAGCCCAAGTTCGCCGAGCTCGAGCAGTACGAGGTGATCCTGTATCTCGGGCTGGTGGTGCTCGCGACGACCGCGACCATGCTCGGCCTCGCGCCGGTCATCCTCCACCGCCAGCTCAGCGGGCAGAAGCAGAAGGAACGCGTCGTGCGCATCGCGAACGGGCTCCTGCTGACCCTGCTCGTCGTGGTGTCGCTCGTCGCCGCGGGCGTCGCGATGCTCATCTTCGACGTCACGGTCACCCGCGAGGCGGGCTGGGTCGCCGGCGCGATCTCGTTCGTGCTGCTGCTGCTGTTCTGGATCGTGGTCCCGCGGATCGGCAGGCGCGAGCCGCGGCGCCGCTGACCCGACCGGCCCCGCCCGGGCCGCGGGGTCGGCGGCCGACCCTAGGCTTGTTCCATGCGCATCGCCACCTGGAACGTCAACTCGATCCGCACCCGCTACGGCCGCGTCGTCGACTTCATGGTGCGCGAGGACGTCGACGTGCTCGCGATGCAGGAGATCAAGTGCACCGCCGAGCAGTTCCCGCACGAGGCCTTCGAGGCGGCCGGCTACGAGGTCGCGATCCACGGCCTGAGCCAGTGGAACGGCGTCGCGATCGCGAGCCGCTCGCCGATCGGCGACGTCGTCACCGAGTTCCCCGGCATGCCCGGGTTCCTCAAGGGCAAGGAGGGTCCCGACCTGCCGAAGGAGGCTCGCGCGATCGGCGCAACGGTCGACGGCGTTCGGATCTGGAGCCTCTACGTGCCGAACGGGCGTTCGCTCGGCGACCCCCACTACGTCTACAAGCTCGACTGGCTCGCGGCGCTCGCCGGCCACACGCGCGCCGAGACCACCTCGCACCCCGAGGTGCCGTTCGCCCTCATGGGCGACTTCAACATCGCGCCCCTCGACGAGGACAACGGCGATCCCGCCGTGGTCGAGGGGCTCACCACGCACGTGTCACCGCCCGAGCGGCAGGCCTTCTTCACGCTCGAGGATGCCGGCGTGACCGACGTCGTCCGTCCGCTCGTGCCCAGCGGGTACACCTACTGGGACTACAAGCAGTTGAAGTTCGTCCGCAACGAGGGCCTGCGCATCGACTTCATCCTCGGCTCGGCGCCGTTCGCCGAGGCGGTGACCGCCGCCACCATCCACCGCAACGAACGCAAGGGCGATGCGCCGAGCGACCACGTCCCGGTGCTCGTCGACCTCGAGCTGAGCCGCGAGGACGACGACCTGCCGATGATCTTCGGCTGAGTGGCGCCGCTGCGCGCAACGCAACCCCGTGGGAGCGTTCAGCCGAAGCGGCTACCCTTCGTCTGATGGACTCCCCCACCGAACAGGTCCCGGCGGCCGCGATCGACCCGCTGGTCGGCGCGACCCTCGACGGCCGGTACCGGATCGACGGCCTCATCGGCCGCGGCGGCATGGCCGCGGTGTACCGCGCCGACGACCTCGCGCTCGGTCGGCGCGTCGCCGTGAAGGTGTTCTCGTCGTCGACCGAGGGCATCGACGACGCCGACCGGCGACGGTCCGAGACGGCGCTGCTGGCGAGCCTCACGCACCCGGCCCTGGTCACGTTGTTCGACGCCGCGAAGGACCCGGAGACCAACCGCGAGTTCCTCGTGATGGAACTCGTCGAGGGCAGCGACCTGCGCGAGATCCTCAGGCGCGGACCGATCTCCTCGTCCGACGCGACTCGCATGCTCGCCGACCTCTCCGAGGGCCTGCACGTGATCCACTCGCGCGGCATCGTCCATCGCGACGTCAAGCCCGCGAACGTGCTGCTCGCGCCCGCCCACCTGCCCACGCGCCGCTGGAACGCGAAGCTCGCCGACTTCGGCATCGCGCGACTGCTCGACGAGTCGCGCCTGACCGCCACGGGCCGGATCATCGGCACCCCGGGCTATCTCAGCCCCGAGCAGGTGCGCGGCGAGCCGATCGGCAGCTCCGCCGACCTGTACTCGCTCGGCCTGCTCATGCTCGAGGCGCTCACGGGCGAGCAGCCCTTCCCCGGTCCGGCCCTCGAGTCGGCGAGCGCGCGGCTCGTCCGCGACCCCGTCGTCCCGGCGGGGCTCGGCCCGGACTGGGTGGACCTGCTCACCGCGATGACCGCGCGCGATCCGGGCGACCGGCCGACCGCGCTCGACGTGGCGCTCGCCACCCAGACGCTCGACGTCTCCGCGAAGACGACCGCGGCCGACGCCTCCGACTCGCTGTCCGACCCGGGCGACGTCGCGGGGTCGACCCCGCTCACGCAGCCGCCCGCGTCGGAGGGCGACACCCGCATCATCACCGCCGCGACGACGACACGGGCCGATACGAATCGGGCACCCGCGGCCGACGCCACCGCGGCGCTCGCGGCGCGGGATGCGTGGGACGACGACGATGACGCCACCGCCGCCACGCGCGTGCTCACCGGCGTCGCCGTCCCGGCCGGTCGAGCACGGGAGGGCGACGAGCCATCCGGAGCATCCGAGCATCGACGGATGCCGCAGTGGGCGGTGCTCGCGATCGCCGCGATCATCACGGTGCTCGCCGCGGCCGTGCTCATCCCGAGCCTCGCGGGCGCGGTCGGCGGCGCCGCGGAGCCCGCACCCACCCCGACCCCGACGCCGACGCTGCCCGGTGTTCCCGGCGACCTCGGCGTGCACCTCGAGCAGCTCGAAGAGGCGGTGACACCATGACGAGCCGATTCCGCCGCGCGATCGCCGCGGCATCCGTGACCCTCGCCCTGGTCGGCGGCCTCGCCGCCTGCACGGCCGAGCCCGACCTCGCCGCGGAGCAGTCGCAGGCGTACCGCGCCCAGGTCGTCGCCATCGCCGAGGCGTCGGCGGCCGGCGACTTCGCGGGCGCGATCGCCGCGCTCGACGCATTGCAGGCCGAGATCGACGCGGCCGTCGCCGACGGCACGCTCACCGACGAACGCGAGCAGCGGATCCGAGAGGCGATGATCCTCGTGCGCGCCGACCTCGACGCCGCGATCGCGGCGGCCACGCCGCCCGAGCCCGCGCCGAGCGAGGCCGTCGACGACGGCACCGATGACGACGACGCCGGCGAGGACGCCGAGGACGACTCCTCGGGTCCGGGCAACAGCGGCGACAACGCGAACACCGGCAAGGGCGAGGACAAGGGCAAGGGCAAGGAGAAGGACTGACGCGCGGCGCCGGCGCGTCAGTCCTCAGCCGCGTCCGCGGAACTGCTCCATCGAGCGGTACACGCCGAAGCCGTCGCCGACGACGCGGTCGAACACGCGCGTCGGCAGGAGGGCGCGCAGCGCACGCGAGAGCCGCACGGACGCCGGCAACTCGACGAGCGCCCGACCGTCGAGCATGGCCCGCCAGACCCGGTCGACGACGACCTCCGGCCCGAGGATCGGCGCGAGCAGGGGTCCGCGCGCCCCGTGGAACATCCCGGTCGAGATGTAGGAGGGCGTGACGGTCGTGACCTTCACGTGCGCATGCCCGGCCTGCTGGAGCTCGAGTCGCAGCGAGTCGCTCCATCCGTTGAGGGCGGCCTTGGATGCCGCGTAGACGGCCATGCGCGGGTTCGCGAGCGTCCCGGCCGCGCTGCCGATGTTGACGATGCGCGACGGCCGGCTCGATGCGATCATCGCGGGGAGGAACTCGCGCGTCACGTACATGGGTGCGAGCGCGTTGACGAGCATGGTGGGCCGCACGTCGTCGCCCGCGTGGTTCTCCCAGAAGTAGCGGTTGCCGCGCACGATGCCGGCGTTGTTGACGAGCACGTCGGGGTCGCCGACCTCGCGCCGGACCGTGTGCGCGGCCTTCGCGATCGCGCCGAGCTCGGACACGTCGACCGTGTAGGAGCGCACCGTCGTACGGCCCCGTGCGATTCGGCCGAGCTCGTCGGCGGCGCGGGCGAGCGCGAGCGCGTCCCGATCCCACAGCACGACGGAGGCCGCGCCGTCGGCGACCGCGCGCTCGGCGTACATGCGGCCCATTCCGCCGGCCGCCCCGGTGATCAGGATGCGCGCTCCGCGCGCGGTTCTCGCCATGCGGACATTCTCGCAAGCCGCGGGTCAGCGCATCGCACGGTAGCGGGCGCGCGCGGCCGGATCGAGGTGCTCGGTCGCGTAGGAGAGCATCGTGCGCGGCATCCGCGCGGCATGCGTGTCGAGGAAGGCGGTCAGCTCGGCCGGCCCGACGCGCTTCCCGAGCTCCCGCAGCATCCAGCCCACGGCCTTGTGGATGAGGTCGTGCGGGTCGTCGAGCAGCCGCTCGGCGAGGCGCAACGTCGGCCCGCCGTCGCCGGCCTTGAGGAACGCGAACGTCGAGATGACGGCGACGCGCCGCTCCCAGAGGCGCGGGCTCGCGGCGAGCTCGTCGAGCACGTCCGCCGCGGGACCCGGACGGTCGAAGGCGGCGCGGGCCGCGCCATCCGCCGGCCCCGGGTCGCGCAGCCACGATCCCAGGATCCGGTCGGCCGACGCATCGACGAGATCCCAGTTGTCGACCTCGCCCGCGCGCACCGCGTCGAGGTAGAAGCCCGCGATCCGGGCGCGTTCGCGGTCGTCGCGCGAGCGGCGCCCGCTCGCACGGTCGAAGGCGCCGACCAGGATCACCAGTGCGCACAGACGGTGCTCGTGCACGGGGCTGCCGAGCAGCGCGGCCACGCCGTCGAGCGGCAGCGCCGCGAACCGCCTCGCCACGACGCGCACCTCGGGCACGGTCACGCCGATGAACCGATCGCCCTCGCCGTACTCGCCGGGGCCGGTCTTGAAGAAGCGGGCGGATGCCGCGGCGCGGGCCGGGTCGGCGACGGCGGCGAGCGCGTCACGCACGCCGGCCGGCGACGGCTCGGTCGCGGCATCCGTCATGCCCGGCATGCTAGCGCGGACGCGGACGCGGACCGGGGGTGCCGCGGTCGCGGGCCGTTCGCCCCTGCCGGGGCCGGGCGGCACGGCCTAGCCTGCGGACATGGTGGCGCACACTCCGCCGCGCACCGGGTGGGCCTCGGACCGGAAGACGTACCTCGACAACCTCAAGGTGATCCTCATCGGCACGATCATCGCGATCCACGGCGTGCTCGGCTACGTCGGGTCGGACCAGTGGTGGTCGTACGCCGACGTGCAGGAGACGACGCTGCAGCCCGCGACCGAGGTGGTGCTCGCGGTGGTGACCGTGCCGTTCGGGCTCTTCATGATCGCGCTGCTGTTCCTCGTGTCCGGGCTGCTCACGCCGCCGTCGTACCGGCGGAAGGGGGCGCGGCGCTTCGTCGTCGATCGGCTGCTGCGGCTGGGCGTCCCGTTCGCGCTCTTCACCTTCCTGATCTGGCCCGCGCTCATGTACGCCCTGTACCACCCGTTCGGTGCCGCTCCGGGGTCGTTCGCCGACGAATACCTGAGCGACGAGGGCTACCTCGACACC
>DASTQT010000231.1:0-2027 GCA_035761605.1 Agromyces sp.
CGCCATCGCGGGCGTGCGGCACCGCGTCGCCGGACGCATCGCGATGGACCAGTTCCTCGTCGACGTCGGCGACGCCGAGGTCGCGGTAGGCGACGAGGTCGTGCTGTTCGGCGACCCCGAGACCGGCGCGCCCTCGGCCGACGACTGGGGCGACGCCGCCGACTCGATCGCCTACGAGATCGTCACCCGGATCGGCCCGCGCGTGCCGAGGACGTACCCGGAGGCCCCGTGATGCGTCGCAGCGTGCCCGACACCGAGGCGATGGAGGCGCTCGGTCGCGAGCTCGGCGCACGGCTGCGCGCCGGCGACGTGGTCGTGCTCACCGGGCCGCTCGGGGCCGGCAAGACCACGCTCACGCGCGGCATCGGCGAGGGCCTCGGCGTGCGCGGCCCCGTGCAGAGTCCGACGTTCGTGCTCGCCCGAACGCATCCGAGCCTCGTCGGCAGCGCCCCGCTCGTACACGTCGACGCGTACCGGCTGTCGGGTGCGGCCGAGCTCGAGGACCTCGACCTCGACTTCGACCGCTCGGTCGTCGTCGTCGAGTGGGGGGCCGGGCTGCTCGACGGCGTCGCCGACTCCTGGCTCGAGGTCGTCATCGCCCGCCGACGCGGCGACGAGGCGCCCCGCGACCACGCGCCCGACGACGAGGACCTGGACGCCGACGAGCCGCGCGCGGTCGACCTCGTCGGGCACGGGCCGCGGTGGGCCGGGAGTCCGTACGCGGCGACGCCGGAGCTCGGCGGCCGGCCGGCGATCCGGTAGGCCCGACGACCACCGGATGCCGACATAGGCTGGTGAGCATGCTCCTCGCGATCGACACCTCCACCGGCACGAGCGTCGCCGTGGTCGACCGCGACGGCGGCATCCTCGCGGAGACGGGCACCCTCGACACGATGCGGCACGCCGAGGCGATCGGCGGCGGGATCCGCGACGTGCTCGACCGCGCGGGCGTCCGAGCGTCCGACCTCTCGGCGGTCGCGGCCGGCATGGGACCCGGCCCGTTCACGGGCCTGCGCGTCGGGATCGCGGCCGCGCGCGCCTTCGCGCTCGGCATCGGACGACCCGTCGTGCCCGTCGTGAGCCACGATGCGGTCGCCCTCGCGTGGTACTCCGGCGGCGGCAGCGGTCCGTTGCAGGTCGTGACCGACGCGCGGCGCCGTGAGTCCGCGGTGTCCGACTACGACGGACTCGACGCCGACGGCCTCCCGGTCCGGCTCGGTCCGCCACGGCTCGAGCCCCGTGACGGAGTGCCCGCGCCCCGTGGCATCCGCTTCGACTCCGATACCGTCTCGGCCGGTTCCCTCGGGCTGCTCGCCGAGCACGCCTGGGCGACGGGCCGCCTGCCCGTCGCCGATGACGAGCCGCTCTACCTCCGTGCGCCCGACGTGACGCCGTCGGCCGGTCCGAAGCGGGTGCTCGGATGAGCCTCATGCTGCGCCGTGCACGGCCCGCCGACCTCGACGCGATCATGGCGATCGAGCGCGCCACGTTCACCACCGACGCGTGGCCCGAGCACGCCATGCGCGCCGAGCTCGAGGGCGCCCACACCTACTACCTCGTCGTCGTCGACGACGCCCGCCCCGACGTCGCCGTCGCGTACGCCGGGCTGCTCGCGCCCAGCGGGTCCGGGCAGGGCGACATCCAGACCATCGCGGTCGACGCGGCGGCGCGCGGCCGCGGCCTCGGACGCGCGCTCATGCACGCCCTCATCGACGAGGCCCGTCGCCGCGGCGCGACCGAGCTCTTCCTCGAGGTGCGCGCCGACAACCCCGTCGCGCGCAAGCTCTACGAGTCCCTCGGCTTCACCGAGATCGGCGTGCGCCGCGGGTACTACCAGCCCGACGGCGTCGACGCGATCGCCATGCGGCTCGACGTGCCGCCCGCGATCGCCCGGCCCGCGGCATCCGGCCCGGTCACCGCACCCGTCGAGCCCGCGGGAGGCACGACGTGAACCGCGACGCGCCACTCGTGCTCGGCATCGAGACCTCGTGCGACGAGACCGGCGTCGGCATCGTGCGCGGCACCGA
>DASTQT010000232.1:0-3775 GCA_035761605.1 Agromyces sp.
CATCGCGAAGCTCGCACCCGTCACGCCGTCGAGCGACCGCTCGACGTGGTTGGTGGCGCCGACCTCGGCGAGCTCGGGATCGAACGACGTCGGGGCGTCGATGACGTGCACCGCGCCCTCGCCCTTGAGGTTGAGCTTGCGGAAGATCGCGCTCATGACGCCGCTCGGAGCGCCTCGGCGATCGGCGTCGCGCCCCGGTTGAACCGGATGGTGCGGCCGATCGTCAGCGGGTCGGCGAGCGCGGCCGCGGCGACCGCCGCGACATCCGCCCGGTCGACGTCGCTGCTCGACTCGCCCGTCGCGTCGATCGCGCCGGTGCCCGGCCCGTCGGCGAGCGTCGACGGCCCGAGGATCGTGTAGTCGAGGGTGGACGACCGCAGGTGCTCGTCGGCGTCGGCCTTCGCGTCGGCGTAATGCCGGAACGCGCTGTCGGCGGGCACCCGGTGGTCGGTGCGCGAGCCGAAGTAGGAGATCATCACGTACCGGCGCACGCCCGCCCGTTCCGCGGCGTCCATCGAGCGGACGGCTGCATCGTGGTCGACCGCTCGCGTCCGCGCGGGGTCGCCGCCGCCGGCGCCGGCCGACCAGACGACCGCGTCGTGGCCTGCGATGACCTCGGCGAGCCCGTCCACGTCGAGCGCCTCGACATCCGCGACGACCGGGTTCGCACCGGTCGCGGCGACGTCGCCCGCGTGATCGGGATTGCGGATGACCGCGTCGACGTCGTCACCCCGCTCGGCCAGGATCCGTTCGAGCTGCAGCGCCACCCTGCCGTGGCCTCCGATGATCAGCACCCTCGCCATCGCCGTCCCCTTCCGCGTACTTCCACCGTAGTGACGGATGCCGCGGCGGCAACCCCCGCGGCGGAGACCGCCGCACGATCCCGGCGCGGCATGCTGGCGCGGCGGCGTCCCGCGCGGGCAGAATGAGGTCAGGTGTCACACGGAGGTGCGCATGTCGATCGAAACGGTGCTCTGGGGCCTCATCTTCGGGATCATGGCGGTCGGCGGCGTCGGGCTCGCGGTCTGCCTCTGGGTGTTCGCGCGGTCGCCGAGGCCGTGATCGCCGCCGCGCGCGGCGCGGCGCCCGGGGCTCGCCGATGGCGGTGACGAGCGCCGGCGTGCTGCTGTACCGGCGCGCGCCCGGCCTGCAGGTGCTGGTCGCGCACATGGGCGGCCCGTTCTGGGCGCGCAAGCAGGAGCACGCGTGGTCGATCCCGAAGGGCGAGCTCGACGTCGACGAGCCGCCGCGCGCCGCGGCGCTGCGCGAGTTCGCCGAGGAGCTCGGCCTGCCCGCGCCCGGCATCGACTACGCCGACCTCGGCACGGTGCGCTACGCGTCGGGCAAGCTGCTGCACGTGTTCGCGGGCGAGGCGCCCGGCTTCGAGCTCGACGGGTTCCGCCCGGGGACCTTCGAGCTGGAGTGGCCGCCGCGCTCGGGCCGGACGGCCGAGTTCCCCGAGGTCGATCAGGTGCGGTGGGCGGATGTCGCGGACGCGCGAGTGCTGCTCGTGAAGGGCCAGCTCGGAGCGCTCGACGCGCTCGAGCGGCACATCGCCGCCCACCCCTGACCTCTCTCGCCGCCACGACGTGCTCGACCGCGGCCGCGACTGCGAGGGCAGCTCACGGTCGTGGCTGACCCGGTCGGCCCGAGCCGCATCAGGCGCCCGGTGCGCCGCCGGTCGCGGTGGCGCCGCGCGCCTCGGCCGCGAGCTCCTTCGCTCGTCGGCGCCTGAGCCGCAGCTGCTTGCGTTCGTCGATCGAGGGGTCGGGACCATCCCACACCTTCACGATCGCCCAGCCGAGCGCGGTGAGCGGCACGGCGAGCACCGCCCCGGCGATGCCGCCCAGGATCGTGCCGGCCGTCAGCGCGAGGAGGATGACGAGCGGGTGCAGCTTGAGCGACTGGGCCATGACCACCGGCTGCAGCAGGTCGCCCTCGAGCTGGTTCACGACGATGACGATCGCCACGACGATGAGCGCCACGACCGGCCCGTTCGCGACGAGCGCGACGAGCGCGGCGAGGATGCCCGCGAGCGTGGCCCCGACCAGGGGGATGAACGAGGTCAGGAACACGATCACGGCGAGCGGCAGCGCGAGCGGCACCTGGAGGATCACCAGTCCGAGGCCGATGAAGAAGGCGTCGACGAACGCGACGATGGCGGTGCCGCGCACGTACCCGCCGAGCACCTTGACGCCCGTGACGCCGACGCGCCGGCCGCGCTCGAGCCGTTCTCCGCTGTAGGGGCGGAGGAAGAAGGCCCAGATGCGGTCGCCGTCCTTGAGGAGGAAGAAGAGCACGACCAGCATGAGCAGGAGCCCGGTGACGAACTCCGTCGCCCGGGACACGCCGGTGAGCGCGGTCTGACCGAACTCGGCACTGGTGACGAAGTCGATGATCGAGTTGCGGGCGTCGTCGATCTGCTGCTGGTCGATGGGGATGGGGAGCTGCTCGACCCACCCGAGCAGGTCGTCGAATCCCTGGTTGGCCGACTCGACGAGCTCGTCCCACTGGGTGCGGACTGCGAAGACGATGGCGGTGACGATCCCGCCGAGCACGATGATCCCGCCGAGCAGCGTCACCCAGGCGGCGAGGATCGGCGGCAGGCCCCGACGCCGAAGCCACATGATGAGCGGGGCGGCGGCCGCGGCCAGGATGATCGCGACGAGCACGGCGATCACCAGCACCTTGACCTGCAGCAGCCCCCAGACCGCGATGGCGCCGAGCATCACCACCAGCAGGATCTGCAGGCTGCGGATGGACCACCGGCCGAGCCGGTCATTCCAGATCGGGCCGCCGGTGCTGCGGCGGGTGGGCTCGTCGTCCTGGATGCGGCCCGGCGTGATGACGACGGTGTCCTGCGCGTGTCGGCGTCGGAAGAACATGGCACGACACTATGGGCGCCCGACCCGGATGCACAGGCCTTGACGCGGTGCGCCTCAGGCCGAGCCGCTCCACGGCGCCGGCACGAGCACCCAGCAGACCTCGGCGGGTGCGTCGTCCTCGGCGGTCCAGGTGTGCGGCTCGCGACCGGGGAACGTGATCGCGTCGCCGGCGTCGAGCCGCACCGAGCGGTCGGCGAACCGCACCGTCACGGCGCCCGAGACGACGTGCATGACCTCGACGTCGCAGTTGACGGTGTAGAGCTCGTGCCCGCCGTGCGCGCCGGCCTCGAGCGACGAGCGCAGCAGCTGCACGCGCGACTCGCCGCGCGGCGACATGAGGTGCTCCTCGACGTGCTCGCCGCCGAGGTTGATCCGCGGCGCCTCGGCGCGCGTGACCTTCTGGATCTCGGGTTCGGCGAACAGCGCGCCGACGGGCAGCGAGAGCACCTGGCAGAGCTGCACGAGCGTCGCGACGCTCGGCGAGGTCTCGTCGCGTTCGAGCCGGCTGAGGAAGCCCTTGCTGAGCCCGGTCGACTCGGCGACCTGCGCGAGCGTGAGGCCCTGCGCCATCCGTGTGCTGCGGAGCTTGGCGCCGATGGGCGGCCCGCCGGCGTCGGCGGAGGGATGGATGGGACGCACGGCGGGCTCCTTCGCTCGGTCTCGATACGGGCCTTCGGTCCTGCTCGACCACCGGTGGTTGACGCGGGCGGGGTGCCGGGCGTACGGTGTGCTCAAGTTTCCTCAACAGTACTGGAAGTTTCGTAATATGCAACCCGCTTCCGAGAACGCCCCTCGCGGTCCGGTCGACGCGAGCGTCGTGCCGCGATTCGCGGGCATCGCCACGTTCGCGCGCCTCCCGCGCCTCGACGAGGTGGGGCGGGCGGATGTCG
>DASTQT010000233.1:0-9141 GCA_035761605.1 Agromyces sp.
TCGATCGCGACCGCCGTCGACCGCGGCAGGGGAGTGCTGCTCAGCTACGGCAACTACGCGGGCGACGTGCTGCACTTCGACCAGGCCCAGGAGCGACTCCGCGCCGAGGGTCACGACGTGCGGACCGTCGCCGTCACCGACGACATCTGGAGCGCGCCGCCCGACCGGATCGACCAGCGACGCGGCATCGCGGGCGACCTCGCCGTCTTCAAGGCGGCCGGTGCCGCCGCCGAGGCCGGGTACGACCTCGACGGCGTCGAGCGCGTGGCGCGGCTCGCGAACGCCCGCACCCGTTCCTTCGGCGTCGCCTTCACGGGCTGCACGCTGCCCGGCGCCGACGCGCCGCTCTTCACCGTTCCGGAGGGGCGGATGGCGGTGGGCCTCGGCATCCACGGAGAACCCGGCATCGACGAGGTCGAGGTGCCCACCGCCGATGGGCTCGCCGAGTTGTTCGTGACGAAGCTCCTCGATGAGGTGCCGGCCGGTGTCGACCTCGACGGCGCCCGCGTGGTGCCGCTCCTCAACGGACTCGGGAGCGTGAAGTACGAGGAACTGTTCGTCGTCTACCGCGCGGTGCACCGCCTGCTCGAGGCGCGCGGCCTCACGGTCGTCGAGCCCGAGGTCGGCGAGCTCTGCACGAGCTTCGACATGGCGGGCTGCTCGCTCACCCTGCTCTGGCTCGACGACGAGCTCGAGACGCTGTGGCGCGCGCCCGCCGACGCACCGGCGTACCGCAAGGGCTCGCCGACGCCGCAGCAGCACGTCGCGACCGAGGCGGTGCCCGAGGTGACGGATTTCGCGGATGCCGCGACGTCGGCGGCGCGCCATCCGCTGCCCGAGGCCACGCCCGAGTCGCGCGCCGCCGCCGTGCGCATCGCCGCGGCCATCGACGCCGTCGCCGACGAGCTGGACCGCGCGGCCGACGAGCTCGGCCGCATCGACCGGATCGCGGGCGACGGCGACCACGGCATCGGCATGCAGCGGGGCTCCCGGGCCGCCCGCGACGCCGCCCGCGCGGCCGCCGACGCCGGCGCGGGCGCACGGACCACCCTCGAGCACGCGGGCGCCGCGTGGAGCGACCGCGCCGGCGGCACGTCGGGCGCGATCTGGGGCGAGCTGCTCCGCACGCTCGGCGGCGTGCTCGGCGACGACCGGCCGGTGCACGCCGACCGCGTCGCCGCCGGGGTGGTCGCCGCCAGCGACGCGGTGATGGCATACGGCAAGGCCAAGGTCGGCGACAAGACCATGGTGGACGCGATCGTGCCGTTCGCCGACGAGCTGGCCGCCCGGGTGGGCGACGGCGGCGACCTCGTCGCGTCGTGGCGCAGCGCGACCGACCGCGCCGAGGCCGCCGCGCAGGGCACCGCCGCGCTCGCCGCGACGCTCGGCCGCGCACGCTCGCACGGCGACAGGTCCATCGGCACCCCCGACCCCGGTGCGGTGTCCTTCGCGCTCGTGTGCGCCACCGTGCACGGCGTCCTCGAAACGACCGTCCTCGAAACCTCCAGGGAGCAGTGACATGGGATTCCGCATGATCGTCGGCAGCGACGAGGCCGGGTACGACTACAAGGAGGCCATCAAGGCCGACCTCGAGCGCGACGGGCGCGTCGACTCGATCATCGACGTGGGCGTCGTACGCGACGCGACGGCGCCGTACCCCGCGGTCGCGATCGAGGCCGCCGAGCGCGTCGCGAACGGCGAGGCCGACCGCGCCATCCTGATCTGCGGCACCGGGCTCGGCGTCGCCATCGCGGCGAACAAGGTCACGGGCATCCGCGCCGTCACGGCGCACGACTCGTTCTCGGTCGAGCGGTCGATCCTCTCCAACGACGCGCAGGTGCTGTGCATGGGCCAGCGGGTCGTGGGCGTCGAGCTCGCGCGCCGGCTCGCATCGGAGTGGCTCGGCTACGAGTTCGACCCCGCGAGCGCGTCGAAGGCGAAGGTCGACGCGATCTGCGCCTACGAGGGCTGATCGGATGGCGCTCCTCATCGGCTCGAGCCTGAAGATGTACTTCGGGCGGGCCCGGACGCTCGAGTGGACGCGCGCGGTCGCGGAACGGTGTGCGGAGCATCCGGCCGTTCGCGACGGACTCGTGCAGCCCTTCGTCATCCCGAGCTTCCCCTCGATCCCGGAGGTCGCGCCTGTCGCGGCGGCGGCCGGCATGCTCGTCGGCGCGCAGGACGTGCACTGGGAGGACGCCGGCGCGTTCACCGGCGAGGTCTCGGCGCCAGAGCTCGCCGAGCACGGCGTCACCCTCGTCGAGATCGGCCACGCGGAACGCCGCGCGATGTTCGGCGAGACGGATGTCACGGTCGCCCGGAAGGTCGCGGCGACGCTGCGGCACGGGATGACGCCGCTCGTCTGCGTCGGGGAAGCCGACCGCGGCCCGGCGGACGCGGCGGCCGCCGCCTGCATCGAGCAGCTCGAGGCATCCGTCGCTCGTGCACGCGGCGCGGGCCTGGCGGGGGACCTGGTCGTCGCGTACGAACCCGTGTGGGCGATCGGCGCGCCGGAACCGGCGAGCGACGACCGCATCAGGACCGTCTGCTCCGCCCTTCGCGCACACCTCGCCGACGACACGGCGTTCGCCGGCGCTCGCGTGATCTACGGTGGAAGCGCCGGACCCGGCCTGTGGCCGCGGATCGCCGATTCCCTCGACGGGATGTTCCTCGGCCGATTCGCCCACGATCCGGCCGCGTTCGGCCGGATCCTCGATGACGTCGTCGCACTGGAGGCAACGAGATGACCAGCCTGCCGATCCGCGGTGTGGGGGAGCTCGAACGCCGCGGGCTGCGCGACCGCGTGTACGACCGGATCCTCGAGATGCTGCTCGAAGGCGAAGTGGAGCCCGGCGCCCGGCTGTCCATCGACACGCTCGCGCGGCAGCTCGACGTCTCGCCGACGCCGGTGCGCGAGGCCATGGTGCAGCTCGAGCGCACCGGGCTGGTGACGCGCGAGGCGCTGCGCGGCTACCGGGTCGCGCCGCCCCTCGAGGGCGAGCAGCTCGCCGAGCTCTTCGACGCCCGCCTCATGCTCGAGGTCGAGGCGGCACGCCTCGCCTCGCGGCACGTCGACGCCCTGTTGCCGTCGCTGCGGAAGGCGCTCGAGCACCACGCTCGCGAGAGCGAGCGGATCGTCGAGCGCCTCGACCAGGGCAGCGTGCCGCTCTCGCTGACACGCGCCTACTTCGACAGCGACCTCGAGTTCCACCGCGAGATCTTCGCCGCCAGCGGCAACCGCTACATCCAGGAGATGTACGACTCGCTCGGCGCGCTGACGCACCGCATGCGGCAGGCGATCATCCGCGGCCCGCGCGACGTGCACGAGGCGGCGGTCGAGCATCGCGCGATCGTCGATGCGTTCGCGTCGGGCGATGCGGATGCCGCGGTGCTGGCGATGCGCCGTCACATCGAGAACGTCCGCGCGCGCTCGGTCGGCGACACCGCGAGCTGAGGGCGCGCGCCCGCCTTCCGGGGCCCCTCGCCCGGACGAGTAGCCGACTTCCCAGCCGATTCGAAATACGACTTGCGCCTCCCTCTATTTCCTATAGGATCTTGGAAATAGCCAATGCGGACGACCGCCGCCGGCGCAGCGCGAACACGATGGAGTGACCATGCAGGAGCACCTCGCCGAGGAGTGGCCGATCGCCACGTGCCTCCTCGGCGTCTCGCCGATCGGGCGTGACGGCGTCGCCGTCCAGGACGCTCCGGCCGAGACGTGGGCGGCCATCTTCCAGGACGTCGCCGCGGAGGGATTCCGGCTCGCGGAGCTCACCGACGGAGTCATCCGCCCGGCCGACCTCTCGCTCGAACGGCGCCGCGAGCTCGTCGACGTCGCCCGCGAGCAGGGCGTCGGCATCCCCGCGGTCCACGTGCAGCGCGCGAGCGTCGCCATCCCTGGCAGCGAGGCCGAGAACCTCGCCTACGCGCACCGCAGCATCGACGCCACCGCCGAGCTCGGCGCCACCGTGTACTCGACGGGCCTCCACGGCCCGTTCACCGAGGCGCAGCGCCGCGCGCTGTGGTTCTGGACGGCGCAGGGCCACATCGACGCCGACGACGCCGACCAGCGCGCCCGCGCGGTGCGCGCCATCCGCGAGCTCGGGACGCATGCCGCGAGCGTCGGCCTCATCGTCTCGCTCGAGCTGTACGAGGACACCTGGCTCGGCACGGCCGCCGGCGCCGTGCGGTTCATCGAGGACGTCGGCCTCGACAACGTCGGCCTCAACCCGGACGTCGGCAACCTGGTTCGGCTGCACCGGCCGGTCGAGGACTGGCGCGAGCTCTACGCGACGACGCTGCCGTACGCGAACTACTGGCACCTGAAGAACTACGCCCGCGACGAGGCGGCCGACGGCTCGTGGCAGACCGCCGTGCCGACCACGCTCGACGCCGGCGTCATCGACTACCGGTGGGCGGTCAGGGAGGCCGTCGCACTCGGCTACCGTGGCCTGTTCACGTGCGAACACTACGGCGGCGACAGCCTCGCCATGTGCGGTCGTGCCCAGGAGTACCTGCGGCGCGTGCTGCCCAAGGCCATCCCCGCCCGCAACGAACTCGCGCCGACCGGCGCGGAGAGGAACTGAGATGCAGGAGTCACCGCGCCCCCGGATCGCGCTCACCTTCGGCGACCCCGCCGGCGTCGGGCCCGAGCTCGTCGCCCGGCAGCTCGCCGACCCGGCGACCTCGGCCGCCGCCGACATCCTGCTCATCGGCGACGAGCAGGAGCTCCGCGAGGCGATGGCCGACGCGGGCGTCGAGTTCGAGTGGACGCGCGAGGCCGGCACCGGCGTGCCGCAGCTCGTCGACAACGGCGGCACGCGCCCCGACGGCGGCTTCGTGCGCCGCGAGCCCTCGCGTGCCGGCGGCCTCTGGGCCATGGCGAGCCTGCGTCGCGCACTCGAGCTGTCGAAGCAGGGCGACGTCGACGCGATCGTGTTCGCGCCGCTCAACAAGTCGTCGCTGCACCTCGCCGACATGCAGGAGAACGACGAGATGTCGTGGTTCGAGACCGTGCTCGACGACGGCACCACCGCGACCGAGCTCAACATCCTGCCCGAGCTCGTGACGGGGCGGGTCACCTCGCACTGCTCCATCGCCGAGGTCGCCGACCTCATCACGTTCGACCTCATCGTCGAGCGCGGTGAGCTGCTCGAGCGCGTGCTCCGGGCGCGCGGCATCGAGCAGCCCCGCATCGGCGTGTGCGCCCTGAACCCGCACGCGGGGGAGTCCGGCAAGTTCGGGCGCCACGAGATCGAGCTCATCACCCCCGCGGTCGAGGAACTCCAGCGCCGCGGCGTCGACGCGACCGGCCCGTTCCCGAGCGACACCATCTTCCTCAAGGCGCGCGACGGCGCATTCGACGGCGTGCTCACGATGTACCACGACCAGGGCCAGATCGCCGTCAAGCTGCTCGGCTTCGACCGCGGCGTGACCATGGCCGGCGGGCTCAGCGTGCCCGTGTGCACCCCCGCGCACGGCACCGCGTTCGATGTCGTCGGCAAGCGCGTCGCGAGCACCGGCGCCTACGAGCACGCCTTCCGCGTGGCCGTCGGCGTCGGCGCGCAGGCCCGCGCCGCTCGGCAGACGGCCTGACGCGACATCCGGCCCCGCGCCACACCACCGATCCCAGCAACCCGACCACCCACGTCACCCCCATCACCCAAGGAGAGACAATGAAGTCACGCATCACGGCCGCCGGCATCGCCGCGGTCTCCATCGCAGCCCTCGCCGGCTGCTCGAGCGCAGCGGGCCAGGAGTCCGACGCGGCGGGCGGCTTCGAGCCGAACGACGTGCGCATGGTGGTCCCCTTCGCGGCCGGCGGCGGGTCGGATGTCTCCGGCCGGGCCATCGCGAGCGCGCTCGAGGAGGCCACCGGCGCCACCATCACGGTCGAGAACCGCGAGGGCGGCTCGGGTGCGGTCGGCTACTCGCACTTCCTCGCCCAGGAGGGCAACGCCGACTACCTGCTCGCCTCCGAGACCGCGCTGCTCGCACTGCCGCTCACGACCGACGTCGACTTCGACCACACCTCGTTCACGCCGATCATGAAGCTCGGCGACGACTACACGCTCATGGTGGTCCCGGCCGACAGCGAGTTCGAGACCTGCACCGACGTGGTCGACGCCGCGAAGTCCGACGGAGTCGTGGCCGCGGTGTCGGGTGCGGTCAGCCTCGACGAGGTCGTGTTCACGCTCATCGAGCAGGACCAGGACGTCCAGTTCGACCGCGTGCCCTTCGAGGGCGGCAGCGAGGTCATCGCCGGCCTCCTCGGCGGCCAGGTCGAGGTCGGATCGCTGAACCCGAGCGAGGTGCTCGGCCAGCTCGAGTCGGGTGACCTCCGCGCGCTCTGCGCCCTCTCCGACGAGCGCTACGAGTACGAGGAGCTCGCCGACATCCCGACCGCCATCGAGCAGGGCATCGACGTCTCGTTCGCCCAGTTCCGCGGGTTCATCGCCCCCGGCGGCATCAGCGACGAGGCGCGCGAGTTCTGGATCGACGCCGCGAAGCAGTTCGCCGAGTCCGAGGCGTACACCGCCTACATCGAGGAGAACCTCATGCAGGCGAACGCACTCTACGGCGACGACTTCGTCGACTACCTCGAGCAGAACTCGGCCGACCTCGAAGCGGTCGTCGGACAGTGAAGCTCACGCTGGTGACCGCCAAGGCCGCGTTCAGCGCGCTCCTGGCGGTCGCCGGCGCCGCCGCGGCGATCGGCGGCGCCGGCTACGGGATGACGCAGGAGAACGGCCAGGTCGGCGCGGGCTTCCTGCCCGTGGTGCTCGGCACCGCGCTCGCCGTGCTCGCGTCGATCGACGTCGTGCAGACGCTGCGCCACCGCGAGCCGGTGAACCTGGCCGACGAACTGACGGGCGTCGAGGCCGAAGCGGATGCCGCGGCGATCGACACGGTCGCCGAGGCGCCCGACATCGACTCGCTGGGCCGCTCCCAGCGCCAGCGCAACCGCATGCTGGTGATCGTGCTCGGCATGACGTTCGTCGCGCTGCTGCTCGTTCCGGTGCTCGGGCTGCTCATCTCGCTCGGCGTGCTCGTCGTCGCCATCTCGACGGTCGTCGAGCGCCGCCGCATCCTGCCCTCGCTCCTGGTCGGCGCCATCGCCGTCGGTCTCATCCACGTCGTCTTCGCCGAACTGCTCGGCGTGCCGATGCCGACCGGACTGATCGGACTCATCTGATGATCGACAACCTCATCCTCGGGTTCCAGACCGCGCTCACGCTCGAGAACGTGCTCTGGTGCTTCGTCGGCGTGCTGCTCGGCACCGTGATCGGCCTGCTCCCCGGGCTCGGTTCGACCACCGGTGTCGCCGTGCTGCTGCCCATCACGTTCACGCTCGAGCCCGTCACGGCGCTCATCATGCTCGCCGGCATCTACTACGGCGCCCAGTACGGCGGCACCATCACGTCGGTGCTCATCTCGACGCCCGGCGAGGCCGCGAGCGTCGTCACGACGCTCGACGGCTACCAGATGGCCAAGCGCGGCCGCGCGGGCGCCGCGCTCGCGATCAGCGCGATCGGCTCGTTCATCGCCGCGATCATCTCGCTCGCGCTGCTCATCGCGCTCGCGCCGCCGCTCGCCGACGCCGCGCTCGAGTTCGGGCCGGTCGAGATGTTCGCGATCATGATCCTCGGCCTCGTCATCGTGGTGACCTTCCAGGGCGGCGCGTTCATCCGCGGAGCGCTGATGGCCGTCGCCGGACTGCTCGTCGCGACGGTCGGCATCTCGCCCGGCACCAGCGAGTCGCGCTTCACGTTCGGCAACGTCAACCTGCTCTCGGGCATCCCGTTCGTCGAGGTCATGATCGGCCTCTTCGCGCTCGGCGAGGTGTTCTACCAGATCCGCGTCGGGGCGGCCGCGCCGATCCGCGCCCGCTTCCGCGACATGGTGATCAGCCGCAAGGACATCACCCGCTCCATGCCGGCGATCCTCCGCGGTTCGGGCATCGGCTTCGGTCTCGGCATCCTGCCGGGCGCCGGATCGACGCTGGCCTCGTTCATGTCGTACGGCATCGAGCGCAAGATCAGCCGCAACAAGGCGGAGTTCGGCAAGGGCGCCATCGAGGGCGTCGCGAGCCCCGAGAGCGCCAACAACGCGGCGGCCAACGCGAACTTCGTGCCGACGCTCGCGCTGGGCATCCCCGGCGGCGCCACCACTGCGGTGCTGCTCGGTGCGTTCACGATCTTCGGGCTGCAGCCCGGCCCGCTGCTGTTCGAGACGCAGCCCGAGCTCGTGTGGGGCCTGCTCGTGTCGTTCTTCATCGGCAACGTGCTGCTGCTCGTGCTGAACCTGCCGCTCGCGCCCGTGTTCGCCCAGATGCTCCGCATCCCCTACGGCTACCTGTACCCGATCATCATGCTGACCTCGCTCGTGGGCGCGTACTCGGTGAGCAACAACATGTTCAGCGTGTGGCTCGTGTTCGTGTTCGGCGTGCTCGGCTACGTCCTGAAGGAGGTCGGGCTCCCGACCGCGCCGTTCGTGCTCGGCCTCGTGCTCGGTCCGCTGTTCGAGAAGGCGCTCGTGCAGACCAGCGCGATCGGCAAGGGCGACCTCGGGGTCGTGTTCCAGAGCCCGATCGCCCTCACGGTGCTCGCGATCGCCGTGGCGATGGTCGTGCTGCCGAAGCTGGTCGGCACGCTCCGGTCGCGCCGCGCCGGCCGCGCCCGCGAGAAGGTCGACGCCGCCTGAGCCGCGCCGGGTCGCGCGCGCCGGTGGAGGGCGTGCGCGGCCCGGTGTCGTCGGTGCGTGCGCGCGCCCCGCGACATCCGCTCGCCGCGGTCGATGCCAAGATGAGCGCATGCCGACGTTCACCGACGCCTGGGGCGTGCACATCCACTACGAGCACTGGCGCGTGCCCGAGCCGACCGCGGTCGTGCAGCTCTCGCACGGCATCGGCGAGCACATCGGGCGGTACGGCGAGCTCGTCGAGGCGCTCAACGCCGCCGGATACTCGGTGTGGGCCGACGACCACCGCGGTCACGGACAGACCGGATTCGAACAGCACGGCGGCGACCTCGACCGGATGGGGCGGCCCGGTCCCGGTGGCATGCGCGCGGCGATCGCGGGTGTCGAGCGGTTCGGCGAGATCGTCCGCGAGACCGAGGGCGACGACGTGCCGTTCGTGCT
>DASTQT010000234.1:0-2691 GCA_035761605.1 Agromyces sp.
CGCGCAGCGCGGCCACGACCGGCGGCACGAGCCGCTGGGCCGCCGCGCGGTGCACCAGGACGGTCTCGACGGAGTTGCAGACGCTGGGTCGCTGGACCTTCGCGTTCACGACGATGTCGCGCGCCCACTCGAGGGGCGCCGTCTCGTCGAGGACGATGTGCACGACCCCTGCGCCCGTCTCGATGACCGGCACGGTGGACTCGGTCACGACCGTCTCGATGAGCTGCGCGCTGCCGCGCGGGACGAGCACATCCACGATGCCGCGGGCGTGCATCAGCTCGCGCGCCCCCTCGCGGCCGAACTCGTCGACCGTCTGGATCGCCTCCGGGTCGAGGCCGCGATCGGCCAGGGCTCCGCGCATGGCGCTCACGAGAGCGGCATTGGTGCTCTCGGCAGCGGTGCCGCCGCGGAGCACCACGGCGTTGCCCGACCGCAGGGCGAGAGCGGCGATGTCGACGGTGACGTTCGGACGTGCCTCGTAGATCGACCCGACGACGCCGAACGGCACGGCGACCTTCGTCAGCGAGACGCCGTTGGCGAGGGTGCGCTCGTCGAGGACCCGCCCCACCGGATCGGGCAGTGCCGCGATCTCGCGCACCGCTGCCGCCAGCGCGGCGACCCGCGGCTCATCCAGCCGCAGCCGGTCCTGCAGTGCCGTGGAGAGTCCCGTCTCGGCGCCGCGCTGCAGATCCTCCGCGTTTGCGGCCACGATGCGGGGCGCCGCGGCCTCGATCGCATCGGCGATGGCCAGCAGCGCGTCGCGCTTGGCCTCGTCGCCGAGAAGGCCCACGGTGCGGGCGGCGTCCTTCGCCAGAAGCATCCGTTCGCGTGCCGTCGTGGCGGTGGTGGTCATCGGACCAGTCTATCGGCGGCGGTGCGCACGGGTCCGGTCGCGGCGGGCGCAGCGGGCTCGGGATTCGGCTGGAACCACGTGCCGATCTCGGCGCCCGCGAGCGCCTCGGCGACGAGGTCGGCGCTCGTGACGAGCACTCCGATCCCGGATGCCGCCGCCAGACGTGCAGCGGACACCTTGGTCGCCGCGCCGCCGGTGCCGACGCTGTTGACCACGACGGACCCGAACTGGAAGCCGTGCAGGTCGTCGCCGTATGCCACGCGCGGGATGGGCGCTGCGCCCGGCTCGTCCGGCGGGCGCGTGTAGAGGCACTCGATGTCGCTCAGCAGCACCAGTGCGTCGGCACCGATCAGCTGTGCGACGAGCGCGGCGAGGCGGTCGTTGTCGCCGAAGCGGATCTCGTGGGTCGCGACGGTGTCGTTCTCGTTGACGATCGGGAGGATGCGGAGGCCGAGCAGGCGCTCCATCGCGCGGCGGGCGTTGGAGCGGTGCGTCGGGTTCTCGAGATCACCCGCGGTCAGCAGCACCTGACCCGCGACGATGCGGAACGGTCGCAGCGCCTCCTGGTAGCGGTAGATCAGCACGTTCTGGCCGACGGCCGCCGCCGCCTGCTGCGTGGCGAGGTCGCTGGGCCGCTCGTCGAGCAGCAGGTAGGGCATGCCCGTCGCGATCGCGCCGGACGACACGAGCACGACCTCGGCGCCGCGCTCGTGCGCCGCGGCGAGGGCGTCGACGAGCGGCGCGATCTTGTGGGCGTTGTCACCGCTGATCGAGCTCGATCCGACCTTCACCACGACGCGGCGCGCGGCCGGGAGGTCGCGGCGCTCGGGGGTGCTCACTCGGCGTCCTCCTCGGCCCACCCGCGCTCGGCGAGGCGCTCGGCCTCGAGGTCGGCGCGGGCCTGAGCCTTCGCGTCCATGAGCTCGTGGTACTGCTCACGGCGCTCAGAGCTGGTGCGACGGCCGCCCTGGTACAGACGAGGGTCGGTGCCGCGCGGGGCCGTCATGACCTCGGCGGCCGACGTCAGCGCCGGCTGCCAGTCGAAGACGATGCCGTCGCCCTCGCCGATGACGACGGTGGCCCCCGGCGTGGCTCCCGCGCGGTACAGCGCGTCGTCGACGCCGAGCTTGTCGAGACGGTCGGCCAGGAAGCCGACGGCCTCGTCGTTCTGGAAGTCGGTCTGCTGCACCCAGCGCACCGGCTTGTCGCCCAGGATGCGGTACACGTTGCCGTAGGTGCCGCCCTCCACCCGCACGGTGAAGTCCCGGTCCGCGCCCTTCGGCCGGATCACGATGCGCTCGGGGGCGGGTGTCTTCGCCTGCTCGAGACGATGCGCCGCGACGATGTCGCCGAGGGCGAAGGTGAGCTGGCGCAGGCCTGCGTGACTGACGGTGGAGATCTCGAACACGCGGTAGCCGCGTGCCTCGAGGTCGGGTCGCACGAGGTCGGCCAGATCCTTCGCCTCCGGGACGTCGACCTTGTTCAGCGCGATGAGCTGAGGTCGCTCCAGAAGCGGGACCTGACCCTCCGGGACCGGGTAGGCGCCGAGCTCGGCGAGGATGACGTCGAGGTCGGTGATGGGGTCGCGGCCGGGCTCGAGCGTCGCGCAGTCGAGGACGTGCACGAGCGCCGTGCAGCGCTCGACGTGGCGGAGGAACTCCAGTCCGAGCCCCTTGCCCTCGCTCGCACCCTCGATGAGACCCGGCACGTCGGCCACGGTGAAGCGCACGTCGCCGGCCTGCACGACACCGAGGTTGGGCTGGAGGGTGGTGAACGGGTCGTCCGCGATCTTCGGCCGTGCCGCCGACACCGCGGCGATGAGGCTCGACTTGCCGGCG
>DASTQT010000235.1:0-2417 GCA_035761605.1 Agromyces sp.
GATGCGCGCGCCGAGCAACACCTCGAAGCCCGGGGCGAGCGCGGCGAGGAGCGTGCCGGCCGAGAACAGGCTCATGGCCGTGCCGAAGATCGGCCGGGTCGGGAAGCGCTGCAGCAGGAAGCCCGTGATGGGGATCACGACGGCCATGGTGAGCATGAACGCGGTCGTCAGCCACTGCGCCGCGGTGAGCGTGACCCCGAGGTCGTCGGAGAGCTGGGGGATCGCGACGCTCATGATCGTCTCGTTGAGGAAGACGACGAACGTCGCGGCGAGCAGCAGCCAGATCACGCGCCGGTTCCGAGCGCCGTGCTCGGGCTGCGCGGCCCGGACCTGCTCGTCGAACGCGCGGTCGGCTTCGTCGGGAAGTGAGATGGAGTCGGTGCCTGGTGCGGTTCGGTCGGTCACGTGCGCGTCCTTGCTCGTTCGTCGTCGTCGTCGTGTCGGTGTCGTGTCGTCTCGTGCTGATGTCGCGGCGGAGGCCGCGCCAACGGCGACGAGAAACCGGAACCGGCCGCGCCGACCCGCTATTCCCGATCGCGCAGACGCATTCCGATGAATGTATTTTCGGGATGCCTCAGGCTCGCCCTCGGGGCCGCCGCGGCTCGTTCCGCCGACTCAGCGCACGATACCGCGGACCGCCGACACGGCGTCCGCGAGGGCGGCGGCGGCCGCCGCGACCTCCTCGGCCGACGTGCCTGCGCCGAATGAGAAGCGCACCGCGGTCTGCGCGACCTCTGGCGCGAACCCCATCGCGGTGAGCACGTGCGAGGGCTCGTCGCTCCCGGCGGCGCACGCCGATCCGCTCGACACGACGACGTCGCGCCGCTCGAGCTCGAGCAGCACCGCCTCGCCGCTCGTTCCCGGGAACACATACGACACCGTGCCCGGCAGCCGGTCGACGGCGTGGCCGGTCGGCACGGCCTCGGGCACGGCGCCCGAGACGAGCTCGCGGAAGCGTGCGGTGTGGGAGGACACCCGCGCCGCGGCATCCGCCCGCTCGGACTCGGCGAGCCGCAGCGCCGTCGCGAACGCGACCGCCCCGGCCACGTTCTCGGTGCCCGAACGCCGGCCGCGCTCCTGGCCTCCGCCGTGCAGCACGGGCTCGATCGGCAGGCGCCCGCGCGCGACGAGGACGCCCGTGCCCTTCGGCGCGCCGACCTTGTGCCCCGCGAGCGACATCGCGTCGACGCCGAGCGCGTCGAGCGACAGCGGCAGCCACCCGGCCGCCTGGACGGCGTCGGTGTGCATGAGCGCGCCCGCCTCGTGCGCGACCCGAGCGAGGTCGGCGATCGGGTTCATGGTGCCGACCTCGTTGTTGGCGAGCTGCACCGACACGAGGGTCGTGTCCGACCGGATGGCGCGGGCCAGCGCCTCGACCGTCACCATGCCGGTGGCGTCCACCGCGACCTCGTCGACCTCGAAGCCGTGCAGGCGCCGCAGCGCATCCGCGGCCTCGAGCACGGCCTCGTGCTCGACGGGCGAGACGACCACATGCCGGCCGCGCGGATTCGCCAGCGCGAGTCCCTTCACCGCGAGGTTGTCGGCCTCGGTGCCGCCCGAGGTGAAGATCACGTCGCCGGGCCGCGCGCCGACCACGGCGGCGACCTCGTCGCGCGCCCATGCGAGCGCGCGGGCCGCCTCCTCGCCGATGCCGTGCCGGCTCGACGGGTTGCCGAAGGCGCCCGTGAGGTACGGCCACATCGCCTCGAGCGCCTCGCGGCGCACGGGCGTCGTGGCGGCATGATCGGCGAAGATCACGTGGACCCCCGGGTCGTGCCGTGCGGCGCCTCGATCACGACGTCGAGCCCGAGGTCGAGCGCGCGCGCCGAGTGCGTGAGCGCGCCCACCGAGATCACGTCGACGCCGGTCGCCGCGATCGCGGCCACGGTGTCGAGGTTCACGCCGCCCGACGCCTCGACGATCGCTCGCCCCGCGATGAGCTCGACGCCGACGCGCAGCTCGTCGACCGTGAAGTTGTCGAGCATGACCGTGTCGGCGCCGCCGGCGAGCACCGGCGCGATCTGGTCGACCCGGTCGACCTCGACCTCGAGGTGCGCGGTGTGCGGCATCCGCTCGCGCGCCTCGCGCAGCGCCGTCGCGAGGTCGGCGCCGCCCGCCGTGAGCACCGCGAGGTGGTTGTCCTTCGCCATGATCGCGTCGGAGAGGGAGCGCCGGTGGTTGCGGCCGCCGCCGTCGCGCACCGCCTGCCGCTCGAGGCTGCGCAGGCCGGGCGTGGTCTTGCGCGTGTCGACGATGCGGGCCCGGGTGCCCGCGACCGCGTCGACGTGGCGGGCCGTGAGCGTCGCGACGCCCGACATCCGCTGCACGAGGTTGAGCGCGACGCGCTCGGCGCGCAGGATGCCGCGGGCCGGGCCCTGCACGCGCGCGAGCACGTCGCCCGCCGCGAACCGGTCGCC
>DASTQT010000236.1:0-3441 GCA_035761605.1 Agromyces sp.
TCCTCGGCCCAGAAGCCGGTGGGGTGCGCGGTGCCGTCGGCGAGGGTGAGGGTGTCGGCCGCGGTGACGACCATGAGGATGTTCGACATGTGGGTCCTTTCGACGGGAACGATCCTGCGCCGCGCGGGCGTCCGGACCCCATCGGCGGATCCGCACCCGGGTATCGGGATCCCCGATGGGTTCCGCGTGCCGATCCACCGGCCCGGGTCGTGGCACGCCGATGACCGGCTTAGCCGTGACGGCGCGTCGCGACATCCGGCCGGTCTTTCGGCACGCGAGCGGCGACCCGCGGGTCAGGCGAGCATCCGCCGCAGCTGCGCGACGGCCGCGCCGAGGTGCGCGTCGCGCTCCGCCTCGCGTGCCCGGGTCGCGAGGTACACCGTGTTCAGCGGCGCCACCTCGGGCTCGTCGAGCTGCACGAACACGCCCGCCGCGAGGTCGGCGTCGACGAGGTACCGCGGGAGCACCGACATCCCGGCCCCTGAGATGACGGCCGAGCGGATGCCGCGGAGATCCGGGATCACGGCGGCGAGCGCGAGCCCCTCGGGGCGGCGGTCGAACACGCTGCGCCAGTAGCGGCGGACGATCGGCAGGTGCTCGGCATACGCGACCAACGGGATGTCGCCGAGCTCGCGCCCCTCGCGCGCCACGTCCGCCCAGCGCGGTGCCGCGACGAGCACGAACTCCTCGTCGTACGCGGGCACCGCGGTGATGCCGCGCCCGCGCGGCCGGACGGCACTCACGACCAGGTCGAGCGCCCGAGCCTCGAGGTCGTCGAGCAGCTCGTCGGCGAGCCCGAACCGGAATCGCAGCGGCACCTGCACCGCGTCGGCGAGCTCGTCGAGGCGCGGCAGCACGAGCTCGGACAACAACTCGGCCGGCCCGCCGAGGTGCAGCGCCCTCGCACTCCCCGCGCTCGGCCCGATACCCGACAGCAGCACCGAATCCTCGAGCGCGTCGAGGTGCGCGGCGACCTCGCGCGCGAGCTCGGCGCCCTTCGCGGTCGCCTCCACGCCGGACGGCGTGCGCACGAACAACGCGTACCCGAGCGCCTGCTCGAGCGCCGCGACGTGCGCCGACACTGTCGGCTGCGTGACGCCGAGCAGTTCGGCGGCCTTCGTCTGCGACCCCGCGCGGAACACCGTCACGAAGGTGCGGAGGTGGTCGAGGCTCGGTGCGCTCACGTGGTCACTGTACGGCGCGGGTGCGGCCGTCGTGCGGGGGCAGGCGAAGCGCGGGTGAGCGCGCGGCTCACCACGGCCGGGTGGGCACGAACTCGGCCGGCGCTCGCAACCCCGAGGTGAGCTCGTCCATGCAGGTCGTGAACCGCGCCTTGGAGAACTCGCCGTCGAACCGGTACCACGCCGGAACGTCGTTCCCCGCGAGCGCGAGCCATGCCATCCGCTGCGCTGTCGCCGGTTCGCCGAACAGGATGGACCACGGCAGGAACCGCTCGCCGTCGGCGACCGAACTGAACATCGGCCGTTGCAGTTGCATCGTCACGCGCTCGGCATCGGCGGCGAGCACGGCCCCGTCGACGGTCAGCGGCGACGCTGCCTTCGCCATCCGGTAGCCCATGATCATCCCCGCGATGCCGAGCACGACGGCAGCGCCGGAGATCGGGAAGTCGACGTACCGTCCGAGCTGCGCCGACAACAGCCCGAAGATGACGGCGCCGCCGCTGACGAAGCACGCGAGCATCGCCATCCAGCCCAAACGCGATTCGGTGATGTAGCGGGGCCGGATCGCGTAGATCGCCACGCCGACCGCGCGGGCGAGCCGGTCCGCCAGTTCTCCGAGCCGAACGGCGGTCACCTGCGCGCCGGGCCGAGGGTCGGAACCGAAGAGGCCCCTGATGAGCCACGCTTCCCCGTCGGTGGCATCGCCCGAACCGGTGGGCAGTGCGACGAACTCGAGTCGGATGTCGGGACTCCCCGGATCGTCATAGTCGACGTCGAGGGTCGTGCGGCCGTCGACGACGACGACCGAGCCGTTGCAGGCGAGGCGGATGACGCCGGCCGGCACCCAGAGCTCGGCGGTCTGCGTGACGAGCCCGACCGCGAGCAGCCCGTTCGCCTCGAGCGAGCGCCAGGCGTCGACGCTCCCGGTCGGCGGCTCCGTATTCGCGGATGACGTTCGCGTCGCCAGGATGACCAGGATTCCGATCCCCAGCGCGGCGCAGCCCAGCGCGAGGGTGCCGAGCGTCGCGAGCAGCGGCAGCGGGTCGATGACCATGAGCGATGTCGAACCCGGCGCACCCCCGGCGACATCCGCCGCCGCGAGCGCCTCCGCACCTGGCCCGTCGCCGCCGGGCCGATCGAGTTCGATGCGCCGCGACACGAGGGCCGAGACCGTGCCCACGGGCTCACCGTAGGACCGGCCGGTTCCCGCCGCGATCCCCAGAACGGGTGCGAGCGGATGTCGCGGATCGGGGTCAGCGCACGACCCGGTTTCACGGGTCGCCCGGGGCGACGGCGTCCGCCCGGATCCTCCCGCGTTTCAGTCGCGCGGCGTCCGGTGTCCTCCGCCGGTGTCGAGGTCGGGGCCGGCCTCGAGGTTCGGGCCGTCGCTCTCGGTGATGTTCGCGCCCTCGAAGAACGGGTCGACGCCGAGCTCCTCGGCGTGCTCGGCCTTGAGGCGCGCCTGCGCCTTCGCGCTGTCGGCGTAGTTCCGGTCGTCGGGAAGGTCGGCGTCGTCGGGGAAACTGCGTCGGCCGGTGGTGTCGCTCATGTCGTGCTCCTCGCTCCTGGCCTCAGGCTAAGCCGCCGCGGCACCGGCCGCACGGGGTTGCGCGAATGCAGGGGATGTCACAGATCGGGGTCCTGCGGGGTCGTATGGGTGAAGCCACTCACGAGGAGGCAGTCCATGCCCACGATCACCGACCAGGGCTCCCGCTCCGCCGCACACCCGCAGGCCGGCCGGCGTCATCGGTCCGCGACCGACCGGCTCGCGGCATCCGTCGCGAACGCCACGATCTTCGGCCGGCGCGTCGCGGACCTCCGCGCCGACCTGCGCCGCCGTGTCGTGCCGACGCACTGGACGAACCTCTTCGGCGTCGTGACGCTCGCCTGCCTCGCGGTCGTCACCGTCACGGGCCTCTGGCTCATGTTCTTCTACACGCCGTCGGGCGACCCGACCACGTACGACGGCGGATACGCGCCCCTGCACGGCGCCGAGGTGTCGAAGGCGTTCGCGTCGACGATGGCGATCACGTTCGACGTGCCGGGCGGCCTGCTCATGCGGCAGGCGCACCACTGGGCGGCACTGCTGCTGCCCGCGTCGATCATCATGCAGCTGCTGACGGCGTTCTTCACGGGCGGGTTCCGGCGGCCGCGGCGCGGCATGTGGGTGCTGCTGTTCCTCATCTTCGTCGCGGCCCTGGCGGGCGGATGGAGCGGCTACGCGCTGCCCGACGACATGCTCTCCGGCACGGGCCTGCGC
>DASTQT010000237.1:0-2674 GCA_035761605.1 Agromyces sp.
CGGACGTCGTAGTCGTGCACCGTGACGAGCGCCGCGCGCTCCTCGGCTTCGATGCGGGTGAGGTTCTCTCCAGGCACTCGGGTCTCCATCTGCGTCGAACGGATGCGTCGGCCCGGCGTTCGTGGCGCGGGCAACCCGATCAGCCTAGCCCCGCGTCATCCGGCTCGGGAGGGGTTCGGCGCTCCCTAGACTTGCCCCATGCGCATCCACATCGCGACCGACCACGCCGGCCTCGAGTTCAGCCGGACGCTGCAGGCGCACCTCACCAACGGCGGCCACGACGTGGTCGACCACGGGCCCACCGAGTACGACGCGCTCGACGACTACCCGGCCTTCTGCATCAACGCCGCGCTCGCCGTGGCGCGCGACCAGGCCGCAGGCGTGCGGGCGCTCGGCGTGGTGTTCGGCGGGTCGGGCAACGGCGAGCAGATCGCCGCGAACAAGGTGGCCGGCATCCGCGCCGCGCTCGTCTGGAGCATGGACACGGCGATCCTCGCGCGCCAGCACAACGACGCGAACGTCATCTCGATCGGCGCCCGCCAGCACACGGTGGAGGAGGCGATCCGCTACATCGACGCGTTCATCGCCGAGCCGTTCTCGGGTGACGAGCGTCACGTTCGCCGCATCGCGCAGCTCGCCGAGTACGAGACCACGGGCGACATCGCCGGTAAGGGCGTCGACCTCGAGGCGACGCCCGCGGGGGAGTAGCGGCCGATGCCCGAGGGCCACTCCGTCCACCGCATCACCCGCCAGTTCGAGCGCAACTTCGTCGGCCACGTCGTGCGCGCATCGAGCCCGCAGGGCCGGTTCGCCGAGGGTGCGGCCGACCTCGACGGGCGACGGATGACGGATGCGCGCGCCGTCGGCAAGCAGATGTTCCTCGGCTTCGAGGGCGACCGCTGGCTGCGGGTGCACCTCGGCATGTACGGTGCGTGGGACTTCGCGGGCGACATCCTGATGGATGCCACGATCGCCTCGTCGAACGGCCGCATGGGCCAGACCAACCAGAAGGGCACGTTCCTCGACGGACCGAACCCCGATGCCGTCGTGTTCGACACGGCCGGCGAGAACTCCGTCCACTCGATCGGCGCACCGCGGCGCACGCGGCTGCGCATGTCGGAGTCCGAGCGCGAGCAGGACGGCTTCGACACCTTCCCGCCCGAGCCGGTCGGCCAGGTGCGCGTGCGCCTGCTCACCGACACCGTCGTCGCCGACCTCCGCGGCCCGACCGCGTGCGAGGTGCTCGATCCCGCACAGGTCGAGGCGGTCGTCGGCAAGCTCGGCCCCGATCCGCTCATCGACGACGGCGACGAGGCCGAGGAGCGTTTCACGAGCGTCGTCCGGCGCAAGCCCACGCCCATCGGGCTGCTGCTGATGGACCAGAACGTCGTCTCCGGGATCGGCAACGTCTACCGCGCCGAGCTGCTGTTCCGAGCGAGGCAGAACCCGCACACACCCGGCAGGCTCGTGCCCGAGGAGCACGTCCGTCATCTCTGGCGCGACTGGGCGGCGCTCCTGCGCATCGGCGTCGAGACGGGCCAGATGATGACCATGGACGACCTCGACGACGACGCGTGGCGCGCCGCGATGGCGAACCGCGCCGACCGGCACTGGGTGTACAAGCGCGAAGGCCTGCCCTGCCGGGTCTGCGGCACGAACATCGTCATGGAGGAGATGGGTGCCCGGAAGCTGTATTGGTGCCCGTACTGCCAGGCATAGGAGCGGACGCGGAATGAGACAGAACCCCAGCTTCACCCTCGCGAGCGAGGAGGGCGTCAAGCGCCTGATCCGCGAGCACCCGTGGGCCACGATCGTGAGCATGACGGATGCCGCCGGGCTCGTGGCATCCCACTACCCGGTGCTGCTCGACGAGGACGCCGACGGCATCGTGCTGCTCACGCACGTCGGGCGCCCCGACGAGCAGGTGCACGAACTCGGGCAGCACGAGATGCTCGTGATCGTGCAGGGCCCGCACGGCTACATCTCGCCCGGCTGGTACGACGCGAACCCCGCCGTGCCGACGTGGAACTTCGTGACCGCGCACCTGCACGGCACGCCCCAGCTGCTCGAGCCCGACGAGAACCTGCGCGTGCTCGACGCGCTCGTCGACCACTTCGAGCAGCGCCTGCCCGAGCCGCGCGGCATGCGGTCCACGCCCGAGAACGCCGCGTACGCCGAGCGCATCTCGGCGGGCACGGTGGGCCTGCGCATCCCGATCACGCGGTTCGTCGCGAAGAACAAGATGAGCCAGAACCGCCCGGCCGAGACGGTCGACCGCATCATCGACGAGCTCGAGGGCGACGGCCCCTACGCCAACCCGGCCCTCGCCGCGCAGATGCGACGCACGCACGAGGCGCTGCGAGCGGCGCGCGCATGAGCGTCGAGACCTCCAGCACGGTGCGGGCGACGGATGCCGCGGCGCCGGTCCTCCTCGCCGGAGCGCGGATCCCGGGCCGCGACGAGCGCGTCGACGTGCACGTGGCGAGCGGGGTGACCGCCTCGATCGCACCGGCGGGCACGGCGGCCACCACTGCGGGCGCAGAGCGGATCGAGCTCGATGGCCGCTTCATCGTGCCCGGACTCCACGACCGGCACGTGCACTTCTCGCAGTGGTCCGTGTGGTCGCGCCGCCTCGACCTCGCGGGCGCCGACTCCGCCGCCGCGGCGGCAGCTC
>DASTQT010000238.1:0-3404 GCA_035761605.1 Agromyces sp.
GTCGTGCCCGAACGCGGCGACCACACCGGCCTCGATCGCGGCGCACGCGCCGATGAGCAGGAACCCGACGACGGTCGCGAGCAGCACCGGCGGCCGCGTGAGCACGACGCCGAACCGTCGCTTGGACCGCGGGATGCGCACGCGCCCGAGCTCGGGCGACGAGATGAACCAGATGCCGCCGATCACCATGAGGGCGGCGGCGAGCAGGATGCCCCAGACGGTGCCGATCTGGGTGGAGACGAACGTCGTGACGACCGGGCCGACGACCCAGATGACCTCCTGGGCCGACGCGTCGAGCGAGAAGAGGGGCGTGAGCTGGCGCGAGTTCACCATCTTGGGGTAGATGGTGCGGACGGCCGGCTGCACGGGCGGCGTCGCGAGGCCGCAGACGAGGCCGATCGCCATGTAGAGGGGGACGGTCAGCGGCAGCACGCCGATGGCGACGACGGATGCCACGCACACGACGAGCGTGAGGATCAGCACCGGGCGCATGCCGAACCGGCCCATCAGGCGGCTCGTCATCGGACCCGCCACGGCCTGGCCGATCGACGTGGCCGCGAGCACGAGGCCCGCCGCGCCGTACGAGCCGGTCTGCTGCTCGACGTGCAGCAGGAACGCGAGCGAGAGCATGCCCGACGGGAACCGAGCCGTGAGCTGGGCGGCGATGATGCGCGCGACGCCCGGAGTCCTCAGCAGGTCGGTGTAGCTGGCCACGCCCCGACTCTATCGAGGCGGATGTCGCGGCCTTCGCACCGACGCATCAGTTGTTCCGTATATAATCACAGACTGATAGGATGGCGCCGTGCACGCGTTCGACGTCCTCGGCGACCCGGTGCGCCGCCGCATCCTCGACCTGCTGGCCGAGGGCGAACGGCCGGCCGGTGCCGTCGTCGACGTCGTCGCGGGGGAGTTCGGCATCACCCAGCCCGCCGTCTCGCGCCAGCTGCGGATCCTGCGCGAGCACGGGTTCGCCACGGTGCGGGCCGACGGCGCTCGCCGCATCTACGCGCTCGATCGCGCGGGGGTCGACGAGGCATCCGCCGAGCTCGACCGCTACCGTCGCCTGTGGCGGCAGCGGCTCGACGCGCTGCACACCGAGGTCGCGCGCGGAACGCGTGCCCGACGGAAGGACGCATGATGGCCGTCACCGGCGACATCTTCCCCGACGAGCCCGGGTTCCTGCTCGAGTTCGACGAGGTGTACGACACCGCGCCCGACGACCTGTGGGAGGCGATCACCACGCCCGAACGGCTCGCGCGCTGGATGGCCACGTACCGCGGGGAGTTCCGGCTGGGCGGGCGCTGGCAGGCGATGACGCGCGACGGCGACGTCTACTGCGACGGCGAGGTCACCTCGTGCGAGCGTCCGACCGGCTTCACGACGACGTGGACCGTCGTGGGCGAGACGCCGTCGCTGCTCACGGTGCAGCTCGAGCCCGAGGGCGACCGCACGCGCCTGCGCCTCCGGCACGAGCACGTCACGCGGCTCGACTACGGCCCCGGCTGGCACACGTACCTCGAGAGCCTCGCGTGGCACCTCGCCGACCCCGCCGCCGAGAAGGATCGCGAGCGCTGGGATCGCCGGTTCGACGAACTCGAGCCGGGCTATGCCGAGCGGTTCGCCGGGATCACTCCGACAGCGCCTTGACGATCCGCTTGACCGACACGGTCTCGGCCGTCCGCAGCTCCTGCGCGAACAGGCCGACCCGGAGCTCCTCGAGCAGCCAGCGCACGCGCACCAGCGCCGGGTCGGCTTCGGGATCGATCGGCAGCGTGCCGCCGGCCCTCTCGTACGCGGTGCGCGCCTGGTCGAACTCGGTCATGAGCTGCCGGTCGCGGCCGGGATTGTCCTGCATGCGGCGAACGCGCGCGGTGATCGCCTCGAGGTAGCGCGGCAGGTGGCGCAGCTGCTCGACGCCTGTGGCCGACACGAATCCGGATGGCACGAGCGCCTCGAGCTGCGCACGGGCGTCGGCGAGCGCCGACATGAGGTGCAGGCTCGACGCCTTCGCGATCGCGCGGTCGGACTCGCGGGCGGCGACGAGGATGCGCGAGACGAGCGCGACGGCGTCGAACATGCGGTCCATGACGTGCGCCGACACCGCGTCGCGCACGGCCTCGAACTCGGCGCGCGTGCGGACGAGCCCGTCGGGATGGCGCGACCGCAGCTCTGCATCGACGACCGCGGCGAGGCAGTCGTCGAGGAGCGCGCGCGGGCCGGCGTACGCGCTCGACGCGAGCGCCAGCTTCTCCTGGTTCGACAGGTGCTCCTGCACGTAGGCGACCGGCGACGGCGTCGCGAGCACGAGCAGGCGACGGATGCCGCGGCGCGACGCCCGATCGCGTTCCTCCGCGGTCGCGACCAGGCGCAGGGAGACCGACGATCCCTCGTCGACGATCGCCGGATACGCGCGCACGACATTTCCGGCCTGTCGGGTGTCGACGTGCGGCGGCAGCTCGTCCCACGGCCAGGCCGTGATGCCGGACTGCTCGGCGAAGACCGCGTGTGCGGGCCGAGGGTCTCGAGACGCGCCGTGCGCGCGCTCCTCGACCCCCGCAGCCTGGGCGCGGCGGGTTCGAGCGGCGCGCTCATCGACCCGCGCATCCGGCGCGAAGGTGGACGCCACCGCGCGGCCGGCCCGGTCGGCGAGGCGCGACTGCAGCGCGCCGAGCTCCTTGTCGTCGGCGACCGTGCGTCCGCGCTCGTCGACCGCCCGGAACGTCACGCGCAGGTGCGGCGGCAGCCGGTCGAGTTCGAAGTCGTCGGCCGTGACCGGCGCGTACGTCAGGCGCTTGATCACGCCGGCGACGGCCTCGGCGAACGGCGGCCGGTCGCCGCCGGCCTCGGGACCGTCGGGCAGCTCGGCGCCGATCTTCGCGGCCCACTCGGCGGCGGGCACCACCTGGCGGCGCAGCACCTTCGGCAGCGTGCGCAGCATCGCGGTCACGAGCTCGTCGCGCAGGCCCGGCACCTGCCAGTCGAACCCGACCGGCTCGAGTCGCGGCAGCAGCACGAGCGGCACGAGCACGCTCACGCCGTCGTCGGGCGCACCGGGCTCGAAGCGGTAGCGGAGCGTGAGCGTCTGGTCGCCCTGCCGCCAGCGGTCGGGGAAGCCGCGGTCGGCGGTCACGTCCTCGTCGCCGACGACGTCGGCGGCCGTCATCGTCAGCAGGTCGGGCGAGCGCCGGTGCTCTCCGCGCCACCAGCGTTCGAAGGCCCGCGCGTCCGTGGCATCCGCAGGCAGGCGCTGCTCGTAGAACGCCACCACGGCCTCGTCGCCGGCCAGCACGTCGCGGCGTCGCGTCCGCTCCTCGATCTCGCCGAGCTCGCGGCGGAGCTCGCGGTTGCGCCGGACGAAGGCGTAGACCCGCTTGTCGAGCCGGCTCCAGTCCCAGTCCTCCTCG
>DASTQT010000239.1:0-3247 GCA_035761605.1 Agromyces sp.
GGCGGTCGCGGTGGCCATGAGTGCGAGCGGGAGGCGCACGGATCCTCGTTTCGTCGGATGGAGAACGGGCGGCAGACAGCCTAGTCGGCGTCGGCGGGCGGGGTGGTCGGTTCGGCGTCGTCGTCGCCGCGCGAACGCCGCGCCGCGGCATCCGCCGCCCGAGCGCGCTTGCGCAGCACCTTGTCGCTGACGTTGCGCTCGCCGAGGGCGCCGGGCGTCCACGCCTCGACGTCCTCGTCGCTGAACTCGGTCTTCGACGGGCGGCGCTTGAGCTCGGGCAGCACCGTGTCGGGCGCGAGCCGGCGGGCGGTGAGGAGGAAGCCGGTGTGCGCGATCATGCGGTGGTCGGGACGGACGGCGAGGCCCTGCACGTGCCATCCGCGCACCATGGTCTCGTTCGCCTGCGGCTCGGTGTACCAGCCGGTCGCCCGGATCGCCTCGGCCACGCGCGAGAGCTGGGTGACGGTGGCCACGTAGCAGAGCAGCACACCGCCGGGCTTGAGCGCCGTCGAGACGGCGTCGATGCACTCCCACGGGGCGAGCATGTCGAGCACCACGCGGTCGACGGAGCCCGCCTCGGCCTGCTCCGGCAACGCCTCGGCGAGGTCGCCGAGGGTGATCGACCAGTTCGCCGGGTCGTCGCCGTGGAAGGTCGCGACGTTGCCGCGCGCAACGTCGGCGAACTCCTCGCGGCGCTCGAACGACAGCAGGCGCCCGTGCGGGCCGATCGCGCGCAGCAGCCAGAGCGAGAGGGCGCCCGAGCCGACCCCGGCCTCGACGACCGTGGCCCCCGGGAACACGTCGGCCTGCGCGAGGATCTGCGCGGCGTCCTTCGGGTACACGATCGCCGCACCGCGCGGCATCGACATGACGAAGTCGCTGAGCAGCGGCCGCAGCGCGAGGTATTCGACGCCGACCGCGTTGGCGACGACCGAGCCGTCGGGCAGGCCGATCAGGTCGTCGTGCGCGATCGGGCCCTTGTGCGAGTGGAAGACCTTGCCCGGCTCGAGCGTGATCGTGTGCAGGCGCCCCTTGGGGCCCGTGAGCTGCACGCGGTCGCCGGTGCGGAACGGCCCGCTCGCCTCGCCGCGGCTCATGCGCGTTCCCAGACGGATGCCGCGACCTCGACGACGTCGTCGAGCGAACGCCCGTCCAGGGTCGGCCAGATGGTGTGCGACGGGGCGTCGTCGAGCGGCAGCATGTGCGGCACGCCGATCGAGACGGCGCCCGCGGACATCGCCGAAGCCAGGCCCGTGGGCGAGTCCTCGATGGCGACGCAGTCGGCGATGTCGACGCCGAGACGGCCCGCGGCGGCGAGGTACGGCTCGGGGTGCGGCTTCGGCGCGGCGACCTCGTCGCCCGTCACGAGCTCGTCGAACGCCGCGAACGGGATGGCGCCGACGATGTCCTCGGCCATCGAGCGGATCGACATCGTCACGAGCGCGGTCGGGATCCCGGCGTCGCGGACCGACTTCAGCAGCGCCTTCGCGCCAGGCTGCCAGGGCACGCCGTGCTGGGCGAGCTGCTCGCGCACGCGCTCGGTGAGCCGCTCCACGATCTCGTCGGCGGGCAGGTCGACGCCCGCGCGCTGGAACACCGCGGCGGCATCCCACAGGCCGGCGCCGACGAGCTGCAGCGCGTCCTGTTCGGTCCACGTACCGCCGAACTCGTGGATGAGCTCGATCTCGGCCCGCATCCAGTACGGCTCGGTATCGACGAGGGTGCCGTCCATGTCCCAGAGGACGGCGGCGGGGAGGCGCTTGGTCACAACGGGCGATTCTATCGGCACGGCCTATTGTGGAGGTGAGCCCGGAGTGCCCGGGCTCGGGAAGCGGGGCGAACCGAGTGCAGCATCCGACCGGGTTCGAGGGCGGGCGACTCCTCATCGTGGCGTTCGAAGGCTGGAACGACGCGGGCGAATCGGCCACGGGTGCGGCGAGGCTGCTCGCCGAGCGACTGGGACTCGTCGAGATCGCGGCGGTCGATCCCGAGCTGTACTTCGACTACCAGTTCACGCGCCCCACCATCCAGGCCGACTCCGACGGCGTGCGACGGCTCACGTGGCCGGGCGCCGCGATCCTCGGCCCGAGCGGCGTGCTTCCGGCCGACGACGACGAGGTCGTCACCGGTCCCGGCGCCGACACGCTGCACGTGCTGCTCGGGGCGGAGCCCGCGCGCACCTGGAAGGGGTTCGCGGCCGAGCTCATCGACGCGGCCCTCTCGGCCGACATCGAGGGGATCGTCCTGCTCGGCGCCATGCTCGCCGATGCGCCCCACACGCGGCCGCTCGCAGTCTTCGCCTCGAGTGAGAACCCCGAGGTGCGCGCCGCGCTCGGCGTCGAGCGGTCGACCTACGAGGGGCCCGTCGGCATCCTCAGCGTCATCGCCGACCAGGCCGAGCGGGTCGGCATCCCGACCGTGTCGCTCTGGGCGTCGGTGCCGCACTACGTGCACAACGCCCCGTCGCCCAAGGCCGTCCTCGCACTCCTCGGCAAGGTCGAGGAGCTCACCGGCCTCAGCATCCCCCGCGGCTCCCTCGAGGACGAGGCCCAGGCGTGGGAGGCGAGCGTCGACGCGCTCGCGGCCGACGACGAGGAGATGGCCGGGTACATCCAGCAGCTCGAGCAGGCGCGCGACGCGGTCGACGCGCCGCAGGCGTCGGGCGAGGCGATCGCGCAGGAGTTCGAGCGGTACCTCCGACGGCGGGGCGACCAGCCCGGCGGCGGGCCGTGGCGTCCGCGCGACGTCGGCTGAGCCATCCGCTCGCCCTCGCCGGCGCGCCGGCCTCGGATCAGAACGGCTCGAGGACGCCCACGCCGAGCAGGATGAAGATCGTGACGCCGAGCGCGATCCGGTAGATCACGAACGGCAGGAAGCTGTGCCGTGAGATCCACTTCATGAAGACGGCGATGATGAGGATGGCGACGCCGAAGGCGACGGCGGTCGCGACCGCCGTCTCGAGCGGACCGTAGACCGCGGGTTCGCCCATGCTCTTGAACAGCTGGAAGAATCCCGAGCCGAAGACCGCGGGGATCGCGAGCAGGAACGCGTACCGCGCGGCCGCGGCGCGCTCGTAGCCGAGCAGGAGACCCATCGTGATCGTTCCGCCCGAGCGCGAGACGCCAGGGATCAGCGCGAGCGACTGCGCGAGGCCGAAGTAGATGCCGTGCGGGTAGGTGAGCTCGTCGAGCTTGCGGCGCTTGGCGCCCGCCCAGTCGGCGAGCCCGAGCACGATGCCGAAGACGAT
>DASTQT010000240.1:0-3584 GCA_035761605.1 Agromyces sp.
GGCATGAGGATGAGCTCGCTCGTGTCGGCCTTCGGCCCGCTCGTGTAGGCGAGCTTGGACACGCCTGCCGCCGCGGCGGCCTCGATCACGTTGCGGTGCTGTGCGACGCGCTCGCCGAACGCCGTGCCCGAGATGAGCAGCACGGAGTCGACGCCGACGAGGGCGGGCACGATGGTCTCGGGACGGGCGTAGTCGAATTCGACCACGCGCATGCCGCGGCTCGCGACGTCGGCCAGCTTCGACGTGTCGCGGGCCCCGGCGACGATCTCGGCGGGGGCGGCGCCTCGGGAGAGCAGTGCGTCGATCACGAGGCGGCCGAGGTGGCCGGAAGCGGCGGTGACGAGGATGGTCATGAGGGGATCCCTTCGGTGTGCGCCCGGCGACGGGCGGTTCACCGATGGCCAACCGGTCGGATGTCCGATACCTTCCCTGTCGGCGGTACCCACTTTGGGGTAAGGTACCCACATGGCGGTAAGTCTTGCGCAGATCCGGGAGACGTCGGGCGAAGTCTTCCTCGAGGGATGCCCCACGCGTGTCGTGCTCGACCACATCATGAGCAAGTGGGGCGTGCTCGTGCTGCTCGCGCTCACCGACGGCACGATGCGCTGGGGCGAACTGCGGCGCGAGGTCGAGGGCATCAGCGAGAAGATGCTCGCGTCGACGCTGCGCACGCTCGAGGCCGACGGGCTGGTCGCGCGCACCAGCTACCCCGAGGTGCCCCCGCGCGTCGAGTACGCGCTCACCGACCTCGGCCGGGAGCTCATGGACCGCATGCTGCCGCTCGTGGAGTGGGTCGCCGCGCACGCCGGCGCGATGGCCGACGCCGCGACGATCAGCTCCGCGCCTGCACCGGCCCGACGGTGAGGAACGACGTCGAGCTCTCGCACGCCGGCACGGGCGCGCCGGTCGTCACCTCGACCGCCGTGAAGCTGTGCGGCGGGTACACGAGGTAGGCGGTGCCCTCGACCACCGGGCAGTCGTCGAGCGGGCCGCCGTCGGGTGAGATGTTCACCGCCTGCAGCGACGCCGCGACCGACCCGCCCGGCTCGAGTGTGAGCGTGGGCGGATTCTCGTCGCCCTGGCGCTCGGCGGCCTCGCCGAGCTGCACGCCCGCGTCGTTCACGACCGACACGCCGGGCGCCCCGCGCAGCTCGCACGACGTGCTGCCCGTGTTCGTGAAGACCAGGTCGTAGCCGGTCGACCCGGCACCCCCGCCGAGGTCCTCGATCGAGACCTGCAGCACGTCGTCGGCGCACTGGCCGGCGGGCGCGTTCGGGTCGACCGAGCCCGACGGGGTCGGCGTCGGGCTCGCGGTCGGCGTCGGACTCGGCGACGTCGTGTCGGTCGGCGAGCTCGTGGGCGTCGCGCCGCCACCCGCGCACCCGGTCATCAGCAGTGCGGCGGCGAGCACGCAGGCCGCCCCGATCGTTCGTCCCCCCATGCGGTCAGGGTACGGGCTGCACTGCGCCGCCGCGGTCAGCCGACCGCCGTGGCGACGAGTTCCCTGAGCCGCGCCTCCACAGCCGGCGTCCACGCGAGAACCGCGAACGACGTCGGCCACATGTCGCCGTCGTCGAGGGCGGCGCGGTCGTCGAACCCGATCGTCGAGTACCGCGCCTTGAACTTCACGGACGGCTGCATGAAGACGACGACCTTCCCGTCGCCGTTGGCGAACGCCGGCATGCCGTAGTAGGTCTTCGGCATCAGCTGAGGCGCGACCTCAGAGACGACCCGGTAGAAGCCCTCGCCGATCTCCCGGTCGCCGCCGTCCATCGCGTCGATCGCCTCGCGGATCACCTTCTCGCCGGCGGCGCGGTTCTTGCCCGCCTTCGCCTCGGCGCGCAGCTCCTTCGCGCGGTCCTTGACGGCCTCGCGCTCGAACTCCGACAGCCCCTCGGTCTTCTCGGCCATGATGTCCTCCTCCACGATGGTGAGCCCGTGATCGGCTCGTGATCGTCACGCTACGCGGATGCTGCAGCGCGCGCTTCTCGATTCCTGCTCGATCCGCGGTGCGCCATGCTGGAGGCATGACGTCACCCGATCCCGCGTCGCCGACGACGGCCGCCGCGCTGGCGGCACTGGCCGAGCTCGCCCGCGACGCGCTCGCCGCGGCATCCGCCCCTCGCGTGCTGATCGGCATCACCGGCAGTCCGGGTGCGGGCAAGTCCACGCTCGCCGCTGCGCTGGTGGCCGAGCTGACGGCGACGGATGGCGCGGGCACCGCCGTGCACCTGCCCATGGACGGGTTCCACCTCGCCAACGCGACCCTCGACCGGCTCGGCCTGCGCGAGCGCAAGGGCGCGATCGAGACGTTCGACGGATGGGGCTTCGCGCGCCTGCTCGACCGCGTCCTGGCCGAGACCGATCACACGGTCTACGCGCCGGGCTTCGAGCGGTCGGTCGACGAGCCGGTCGCCGCGGAGATCGCGATCGAGCCGTCGGTGCGCATCGTCGTCGTCGAGGGCAACTATCTCCTGGTCGACGAGGGGCCGTGGCAGCACGTCGGCGACCTCGTCGACGAGGCGTGGTTCATCGAGGCCGCGGAGGACGAGCGGGTGCGTCGGTTGGTCGCGCGCCACACCGCGTCCGGGCGCACGCCCGATGCCGCGCTCGCGTGGGCGCTCGAGGTCGACGGCGCGAACGCGCGCATCATCCAGCCGACGGTCGCGCGCGCCGACCTCGTCGTGTCCGGCGCGACCTGGCTCGTCGAGATCGGCGCCTGACGAGCCGGCCCGCGCCCGTACATGTCAGCGGATATACGATCCGCCACCCCGCCGATTCCCGCCGGCACCCGGCGCGCCGGATCGTATATCCGCCGGAGTGGACCGGACCGCCCCCGATGGGGGGCCGCGGCGAGCCTTGTCACGACGCGCGCGGCGTCGTAACGTCGCGCGCAGCAGCATCCGTCGCCGACGATCGGAGCACGACATGGCCGCGACCGCACTGCCACCGAGCGGCGACCCGCCCGCCGCGGGCCCCGCGAAGACGTGCGACGCGCGCGGCATGGTCGAGATCCACCGCATGTACCGCGCGAGCTTCGGCGAGGGCCCGGCTCTCGTGCGGGGCGTCACCGACGGGGATGCCGCGCACGCCGACGTCGTCGGCGACCACCTCGCGATGCTCTCGGTCAGCCTGCACGCCCACCACGAGTTCGAGGACGAGCGCCTCTGGGACACGCTCGACGCCCGCGCGCCCGCGTGCGCCGGACACGTCGAGCGCATGAAGGAGCAGCACGCCGCCATGCTCGTGCACCTGACGGCGCTCGATGCGGCGCTGCCCGCGTGGCGGGCGCGCGGCACGGCGACGGATGCCGCGGCGGTGCTCGCCGCACTCGACGGCGTCAACGGCGCGCTCGCCGTGCACCTGCCCGACGAGGAGGCCAACATCGTGCCCGTGATGGAGACGGTGCTCACGCAGAAGGAGGTGGACGCGGCATCCGTGCACGGGCGGAAGGCGACGCCGAAGGGCAAGACCTGGCAGCAGCTCGGCGCGATCCTGGCGGCGCAGCCGGACGGCGGCGACGAGTGGTTGCACGAGCACCTGCCACCACCCGTGAGGTGGGCGTGGCGGTTCATCGGCCGACG